>CAYVAP010000242.1:0-7042 GCA_964449365.1 uncultured Bacteroidia bacterium | reverse complement strand
CCTTGATCTGGAACGAGATCTCTAACCGAATGAGGGAAGTTATTTTTCTCGCGTTACTAAGGCTTCCCATTCCGAATGCCGAATGGTCAATTTTTAATGGTTAAACCAGCATGAGAGCTTACCAAACGACCCTCCTCCTCAGCTTGTTGCTGCTGAGCACCGCCCCCATTTGGGCACAGCAAAAAAGCAACCCCAACCCTGAACCTATGCCCGCAGCCCTCTACGAGGGCATGAGCTGGCGCAGCATCGGCCCCTATCGCGGCGGGCGCTCTTGTGCCGTGGCGGGCGTGTCAGGCCAGCCCAACCTTTTCTACTTTGGCTCTACCGGCGGTGGCGTCTGGCGCACCAAAGATGGCGGTCAGACCTGGGAAAACATTACCGACGGCTACTTTGGCGGCTCCATTGGCGCGGTGGCGGTCAGCGAATGGGACCACAACGTGATCTACGTGGGCGGCGGCGAGAAGACTGTGCGCGGCAATGTCTCCTTCGGCTATGGCGTCTGGAAGTCGGTCGATGCGGGCAAAAGCTGGCAGCAGATGGGTCTGGAGCAATCGCGCCACATCTCGCGCCTTCGCATTCACCCCAAAAATCCCGACCTGGTCTATGCCGCTGTGATGGGCGACCTCTACCAAAGCAGCGAGGAACGCGGCGTTTATCGCTCCAAGGACGGCGGTGAGACCTGGGAGCGCATCCTCTTTGCCAATGCCGACGCCGGGGCCGTCGATCTGATCATGGACCCCAGCAACCCGCGCATCCTCTTTGCCAGCACCTGGCGCATCCGCCGCACGCCTTACAGCCTCTCCTCGGGCGGCGAAGGCTCTGACCTCTGGCACTCCACCGACGGCGGCGACACCTGGACCCGCCTCACCGATCCCGCGCTGGACAATGGCTTGCCCACTGGCACCCTGGGCATCATCGGGGTGACCGTCTCTCCCGCCAATCAGGAGCGGGTCTGGGCCTTGATCGAATCGGAAAACGGCGGCGTCTTTCGCTCCGATGACGGCGGCGAACACTGGACCAAGATCAACGAAAGCCGTGCTCTGCGGCAGCGTGCCTGGTACTACACCCGCATCTACGCCGATCCGCAGGATGAGGAGGTAGTCTACGTCGTGAACGTCGATTACCAAAAATCGACCGATGGCGGCAAGACCTTCAAAGCCTACCGCGCTCCGCACGGCGACCACCACGACCTGTGGATCGCGCCTGAAGACCCGCAGCGCATGATCATCGGCGACGATGGCGGCGCGCAGGTGAGCTTCGACGGTGGCGAAAACTGGTCTACTTACCACAACCAGCCCACCGCGCAGTTTTATCGCGTGACCACCGACGACCATTTTCCTTATCGCATCTACGCCGCCCAGCAAGACAATTCCACCCTTCGCATCCTGCACCGCACCGACGGGCGTACCATCGGTGAGCGCGACTGGGAAGCCACCGCCGGGGGGGAAAGCGCCCACATCGCTCCGGACCCCAAGGACCACGAGATCGTCTATGGCGGCAGCTACGGCGGCTTTTTGACCCGCAAAAATCACCGCAACCAGCAGACCCGCGCCGTGAACGTGTGGCCCGACAACCCGCTGGGCTACGGAGCCGAGGGCATGAAGTACCGCTTTCAGTGGAACTTCCCCATCTTCTTCTCGCCCCACGACCCCAACAAGCTCTACGCAGCCTCCAACCACCTGCACCTCAGCCTCGACGGAGGCCATAGCTGGAAGGTCATCTCGCCTGACCTGACTCGCAATGACAGCAGCAAGCTCGGCCCCTCGGGCGGCCCCATTACCAAGGACAATACCGGGGTGGAATACTACTGCACCATCTTTGCCGCCGCCGAATCACCTTACGAGGAGGACCTGCTCTGGGCTGGCTCCGACGATGGGCTGCTGCACCTGAGCCGCGATGGGGGCGACAATTGGACCGAGGTTACGCCTCCGGCTTCGCTGATGCCCGACTGGACCATGATCAACAGCCTCGAAGTCGATCCCTTCCAAGAGGGCGGCCTCTACGTAGCCGCTACCGCCTACAAGCTGGGCAACTACGCGCCCTACCTGCTCAAGACGGAAGACTACGGCAAAACCTGGCGGAAGATCGTCAACGGCATCGCGCCGGAGCATTTTACCCGGGTGGTACGGGCCGACCCCGAGCGCGAGGGGCTGCTCTACGCCGGCACCGAGTCGGGCATGTACGTCTCCTTTGACGACGGGGCCAACTGGCAGCCCTTTCAGCTCAACCTGCCGCAGGTGCCCATCACCGATCTGGTCATCAAGGACGACAACCTGATCGCCGCTACGCAGGGCCGCAGCCTGTGGATCATCGACGACCTCACGCCCCTGCATCAGATGCAGAAAGAGATGGCTGAGACCGACATGCAGTTGTTTCAGCCCATGGACAGCTATCGCATGGGCGGCGGCAATGGCTATGAATCCAAGACAAGGGGCACCAACCATCCCGGCGGAGTGTTGGTGCATTTTTACCTGAAGGAAGAACCGAACGACAGCACGGAGCTTCGCCTCACCTTCTTCGAAGCAGATGGCGACAGCATTCGCAGCTTTTCCAATCAGGAGAAAAAGTTCGAGCGGCTCTTCGCCGACCTCAGGCCGGGCATCAATCGCTTCCGCTGGGACATGCAGTATGAGCCAGCCAAGACCTTCCCCGGTATGATCCTGTGGTGGAGCCAGACCGAAGGCCCCACCGCTCTGCCAGACGAGTACCGGGTGCGTCTGCATGTGGGGGAGGATTCGATGGAGCAGACCTTCACCTTGCTCAAAGACCCGCGCACTGAGGCCAGCGACGCGGAGCTGCAGCAGCAGTTCGACTTCTTGCTGGGCGTGCGCGACAAGCTGAGCGAGACCCATCAGGCCATCATCGACATCCGCGAGACGCGCACGCAACTGAAGGGCTTTCAGGCGCGGGCCAAGGGCAAGCCGGGCATGGCCGACCTGATCGCTGAGGCCAAGCAGATCGACTCGGTGATGACGGCGGTGGAGCAAAAGCTCTATCAGACTAAAAACCGCAGCCGCCAGGACCCACTCAATTACCCCATTCAGCTCAACAACAAGCTGGGCCACCTGGGCGCGCTGGTCTCCGTGGGTGACTACGCCCCGACTGAGCAGGCCCGGGCCTTCTATGAGGAAGTTACCCAGCGCATCGACGCGCAGCTCCAGACCTGGTACGGCCTGACCCGCCAAGAGATCCCGGCCTTCAACCAGGCGGTGATGAAGCAGGCGGTGGAGGTGATTTCGGTGCCGCCGAAGGGGGAGAGTAGATAATTGGGAATTTGGAATTCGTGATTTGACATTAGAGGAGCGTTCTTGGGCGCTCCTTTTTTTATTGGTCATTTCGTTTCGGCGCTAGCTGGAATTCCGAATAACGAATTTCCCATTTCGAATGTCTCACATCCACCAAAGCTCAATCTCCCGCCCTGCGACTTGCTCGACCTCACGACGGATGCGCTGCTCCCAGGGGAGTTCCTCGGAGGGAGCTTTTTCGAAGATGATGAGATGCCCGCGTCGCTGACCGAGCTTGTCCATGTAGCGGCTGAGTTGGCGCAGGCCATCTTGATGCGTGTAGCGGTCGTACTTAATCTTCAGCTCGATGGGGATGACTTGGTCTCTCCAAAATATAGCCAAATCCGTACGGCCATTTCCTACGGCCATTTCTCGCTCGATTTTACCGCCGCCATTGACCACGCGCTGCAAAAAGGCCATCAGCAGGAGTTGGTGGCCTGCTTCTTTGTAATCGAAACGCTCCAGCCAAGATTCAGAATGACGGCGATAAAAGGACACAAACTCCGCCAGCAGCTTGTCCATCTCCAGCCTGCCGTCGGCGTCGAGGTACCAGGCAGTTTCGGTGAGGTCGGCGGGGAAGCTCTCCTGCACCCCCGAGTTGAGCACGCGGGTGATGATCTCGCGGTAGATGGGATTGGAAAAGCGGATGGGACTGCTCTCCGTAACGATGCCCAGGTCGCGGCAATAGCGGACCGCATCGTCCGCGCCGTCGAAGTCGAGAATACCCCCCTCGATGATGGCCGTGATCACACGGCGCACCCGAGGCTCCTTGAGCTTATCGACCAGGCTGTCGAGGTGGGTCTGCCGCTGGGCGATGAGGGCTTCCTTGGCGACCTCCACCATGCGGGGGCTGATCTCGCGGTTAGTGTCGTACTTGAGTTGCTTACCAATGATTTGCTGGGCCAGCGCGTTGACTAGCCACGGCTGCCCGCCGCTTTGGGCAAAAAGCTCTGTAAGCACCGCTTCGCTGAAGACCTGCCCGGTATCGGTAGTGTGCTGATCGAGCAGGCCGCGCACCTCTTCGCGAGAGAAGAAAGGCAGAAAAAAAGACTCAGCCTTGACGTTGAAAGGGGAGCCGCCGCCCAAAGAGGGGTTGTCAGCGCGGGCGCGCATCTTGTACTCGCGGATGTCCCGCAGCCCTACCAGCGCGATTGACTGCGGAAAGCTATTGGGGCGAATCTGGAAGCCATTGCGCAACTGTCTCAGCAGCGACACCAGCACATCGTCGTAGAGGCTATCCACCTCGTCGATCAGCAGCACGACGGGCTTGGGCTGCGACTCCACCCATTGCTGCACGTACATCTTGAAGCTGATGGGATGACGCGGCTCCGGGGGGTATTCCTCCGGCGGCAAAAACTGCTTGCGCATGCTGTAGAGCGAATCGACCATCCGTTCATTGGCCATGGCCTCGGTAAAGCTCTCTACCCCCGCTTCCTCCAGCGACACCACGCAGGCCGTGTAGGTGCCCTCCCGGTTGAGCCGATGCGCCAACTCATGCAAAAAGGTGGTTTTGCCCGTCTGGCGCGGGGCGTGAATGAGAAAATACTGCTTGGCTGCAATGAGGCGATAGACTTCTTCCAGCATGCCCCGAAAAGGCGGCACCATGTAGTGATCTTGTGGGTTGCACAGCCCGGTGGTGTTGAAAAAGCGCTTCATGGGGGAAAGATACGGATTTTCCGGGGGGGATGAGGGGGATGGGGGAGATGAGGGGTGTAGGGGGCATAGGGGTTGTAGGGGGCTTCGAAGTGTCTCGGCAGCCCCTCTGTTTTCGAAGCACGACTTCAAAAGCACGAATGCCCTTTACCCTAGCCACGCCTCCACCCCGGCGTGGGTCCAAACGTGAAGGATCTGATGGAGCCAGGTCTCATCGTCGGGGAGGTGCCCGACCTGTACCTTGTCGGCCAGCCAGCTACATAGAATGCGGCGGGCGTAGTCATGGCGCACCAGGGCCAGGGGATGCGCGGCTCCGCTGGCAAAGCCCATGCCATCCATCAACAGGCCACTTTCCAGCAGCACCTCAAACTGCTGCCCCAAGGTGGCGGGGCCCTGGGGCAGACTCAGGTCGATGGTGGGCCGGACCCGTATGGCGGGATAGTGGCCGATCAGATGGGCGGCTAGCTCGGGCTTGCCGGGTAGGTACAAAATCAGGCGCGGCATCACGCCATCTTGGTCCCAGAGGTCGATCTGCCGAAAGAGGCGACGCAGTATGGGCTGATCGTCGAGCAGATGAGGTAATGGCGACCCTTCATCCGCTGGATGTACGCCCAGCACCAGATACAGTACCCAGGCTTGCTCATGATACATGCTCAGCAGGTGATGGAGCAAGGCACTACGGAGCTTGATTTGCTCCAGCGGCTCCAGCGGATGACCCAAGCGCAGCTTGTGAAAAAAGAAGTTGGTTTCCTCATCGGTGTAGGCCACGCCCCCCGGATCGCTGAGGTGATGTACCGCCAGTTGGCAGCCCTGTGCGGTAAAGTGATCGACCCGCTGCTGCAGCACGTTGAGCAGATCGATGAAGTGCTCTAGACTAGAGTCGGTCAACGCTTGCAGGCGGTTGAGGTAGGCATTCCAACGACCGGGATGATCGAGGGCCAGCACCTGATCGGGGCAAAAGACTGGCCGACCACCGAGGTTGGCCTGAGGGCCTTCGACCGGGTTGGCAGGGTCGCGCAGAGTATGCACCTGGGTCAGCTCTCCTCGTAGGGGCAATCGTTGGGGGCGCTGGGCGGCCGAGTCCCAGCCTGATCGGACCTGCTCCCACAACTCGGGTAAGGCGGATGGGGAGAGCCACTGCGACACCCCAAAGCTATGATGCAAGGCTAGTTGAGCGTTTAGGTACCAGGGGCTACCGGACATCTGCCAGAGGCCGTGGCCCCAGCGCTCGAAGGCTGCCTGGTCAGTCTGGGCATCGCTCAAGATGATCCCCTGCCGCTGCAGGGCCAGGTTGAGGCGCGGATCGACCCCCAGCCAATGCGTCAGCAGCGGCGGGCCACTGCTAGGTATCGAGGGGTTGCGATAGCCAAAGAGGGTAAAAAAATCGTGTACAGGCTGTGGGGCAGCGCTCTGTTGATAGAGGCTATGGGCCAGCTCGCTGGTCAGCAAAAAGGTCTCAGCGGAGAATGACATGCGATGAAGCTTGGTGAAATCTGCCTTCTAAAGACGGGAAAATCTCTGACAATTGCTGGCAGGGATCAGGCTTCTACCACCTCGACTTTTTCGACCAATTTGCGCAGCAGCTCGTAGTAGCTCTTGTCTTCGACCTTGCTTTGCAGGTAGACATCGTAGAGGATGATCTGGTTGCTGCCAATTTCGGAGGGGCCAAAGTCTCGCAGGAAATTTCGATAGGTAGACCGCAGATGTACGCCTTTTTGCTCAGTAGCAGCGGTGACCAGCCGCATCAGGATGTCCCCAAAGCGACGCACCTGACTGTAAAAGTCATCCCGCAGCAAGCTGCGAAACTGCCGACGGATCTCCTTGTAGCTAGCCTCGGTTTCGGCGTAGAGCTCAGCCTCGTAGCGATTGACCAGCCCAAACATCTGAATGTAAAGCTGCATTTGCTCGTCGAGTTGCTCGTACGACTCGTCAGCGGCGATCTGAGCCAGGGTCTCCAGGGCATCATGGTAGCGCTGTTGCAAAAAGTACAGATCGGCTCGGCTGATCAGCAGGTAGAGTCGATATGGCACCTCGATCAGGATATCCTCTTGGGCCAGGGCTTCGCTGAGCAGTCCCGTCGCCTGCTCATTGTTGCCGCTCTCGGC
>CAYVAP010000241.1:0-7043 GCA_964449365.1 uncultured Bacteroidia bacterium | reverse complement strand
GAATTACTGATTACGAATTTCGAATGCGAAGCCCTATTCTTTTCAACAACGGAATCCACCATGCAAATCATTCCAGCCTTATCGATCAAAGACGGCAAAGCGGCTGACTTTCGCCCCGAGCTTCCTGAGCCCGTTTTCTTACCGCAATCAGATCCATACCCAATCATCGACCTTTTCAGTCGGCATAGCATTCCTCGCGTACACTTGGTGGATATCGACGGTGCCCAGCAGCAAGGCAAAAACAATATCGGTCTGATCGGCTCTCTCTCCAATGTCTGCGTGAGCGATCTGGAAGTAGGGGGAGGCATTCGGAGCATAGATCATCTGAAATCGTTGCAATACGCCGGGGTCGATTACTTCGTGCTTGGCTCAGTGGTATATGATCGGCCTGAATTGCTCACGGAGATCGCAGCGCTCAAGCACATCGACAACGACGACATCATGATCGGGGTCGACCTGGTCGAGGGCCAGCTCACCTACCACGGCTACCGCGAACTCGTCCCTGAAGAGAAGGTGCATCAGGTCATCCAGCGCTGCCTGGAGATCGGTTTTCAGCGGGTGCTGGTTACGGATATTGATCCCCATCGCCCCAAGCAAGGCCCAGCGCTAGATTTCTATGACGGTCTGGTACACGACTTTTCTGCGATACGTTTTTCCGCAGCAGGGCATATCGGGAGCTTTGCTGATATCAATCGGCTCAAAGATGCCGGGGTCGCGGAGGCAGTAGTAGGCTACGATTTTTATCGCGATGTCGACTCCCTCAAGCAACTGGCAGAGTACAACGAGAGGGAAAATCCCCAGGCGTAATCTCTGCTTTTGAGCTTACTTGGGCATCTATCTCCGCCACCAGACCTTCCTGCGGGGTCTTTGGTGGCTATCTGCCAGCCGAATCAGGCGCAAGACTCGCTCTCGGTTGGGGGCATGGGGGCTGGTTTGTAAATAGCGGCGCAGATCTCGCGCTGCCTGGGCATAGGTGCCCATTTCGAAGTAGCTGACCCCTCGCAGGTAGTAGGCTTCGAGCATCGTGGCGTCGCGCACCAGTGCGCGGGAAGCATCGCTGGCGGCGGCTTCCCAGCGCCGAAGATTCACTAGTACACGCGCCCGCCATAGCCAAGGCTCCTGCAAGCTAGGCTCCTGCTCCAGGATCTCATCTAGGTCTTTGAGAGCCCGTTCGTAATCCCCTTGGTCTAGCAGCAACTCAGCCCTCTCCATCATAGCATCGAGTTGACCGGGAGCCAGGCGCAGGGCTTGGTTGAGGTGATCGAGGGCCAGCGCATCCTGATCGAGGGCTTGCGCCACGGCGGCACAGTCGCGATGCAAGTCGGCACTAGGCGACAGATTCACCGCCCGTTGATAATCGCGCAACGCTTGGGGCAGGTCTTGTGTCATCAGATGCAGCACTGCGCGCTCTCGCCAGCCTTCGGCCAACTCTGGCGAGAGGGCAAGGGCCTGATCGAGGTCGGCCAGCGCGGCTTCGCTACGCTCCAGTTGGCGAAACAGCTTACCTCTCAAGAAGTAGTAGCTGCCTTTTTCGGGAGCCAAGGCCACGGCCCGATCCAGGTCGGCCAGGGCAGGCTGAGGGCGCAGCATGGCCACAAGGACCTCTGCTCGTTCGTAGTAAAGATCTGCTTGCTTGGGATTGACCTCGATGGCGCGGGTGTACTCGGCGTGTGCGGCGGGGTACTGCTGCAAATGCGCGAGCACCTGGGCGCGGCCTGCCATCAGCAGCGGATTGTGCGGATCGAGGCGGGCCCCTTCGCTCCAGTCTTGCAGGGCCTCCTCCAGGCGACCGAGTTGCTGATAGAGGTTGGCGCGCGCGATGTAGGGCCGCGTCTGCTCGGGGTTTGCCTCGATCCGCTGGCTAAATCTACGCAGCACCGCCTCAATGCCATCGTAGGCCGCCACCAAGGTGCTGTCTATCTCCAAGGCGCGCCGATAGTCGGCCATAGCCAGCAGATCTTGGCTGCGCTGACGATAGCACTCGGCTCGGGCCACCCAAACCTCTGAGCGCTGAGGGTCGAGCCGCAGGGCTTCGCTGTAGTGAGCAATGGCGGCGGTCGTATGCGCTGGCTCGCATAGGCTTCCCATCTCCTGGTGCACCTCGGGCAGGTTGGGGACCAAGGTTTTGGCTTTCTCCAGCGAGGCCCAAGCGGCCTCGCTTTCTCCCCAACGGCGCTGCAACACCGCTCGATGGTACCACAGCTCGCCGTCTTCGGGGCGATCCTTCAGCAATTGCGCCAGGTCCTGGCGAGCGGCTTCCTCTTGTTCTAGCACGGCGTAGAGATGGGCTCGGGCCAGGAGCGCCTCCCGATGGTGCGGATCATGGCTCAAGACAGCGTCATAGTGCCGCAGGGCCGTACCGCCATCTCTCGCTAAATATGCTTGCCGGGCCAGTTGTAGCCGGAGCGCGGGCTTGAGCTCTGTTTGCTCAGAGGAGAGAGCCGCCAGCCAGCGCCGCGCTTGGTCCATCAGTTCGGGCATGGCCCCCGGTGTCTGCAAAAAGATCTCGAAGTCGCGGCGGGCCTGCTCGGCACGACCGAGAACCTGAGCCGCATACCCGCGGTTGAAGTAGGGCTCGGCTTGAGTCGGATCTTGGGCAATTACCTGTGATAAGTCAGCCAGGGCAGATTCCCAACGCTGCAAGGCCGTGAGAGAGAGGGCTCGACAGTAGCGGGCCTGCCAGTGCATAGGCTCACATCTCAGCGCTTGGTCGTACCAAGAAACGGCCTCCTCATGTTGTTGCTGAAATTGGGCCAACGACCCTAGGTTGAGGTAGGCGTCAGGGCGATCCGGGGCTAAGGCTCGGGCTTGCTCAAAAGCAGCTCGCGCGCTCGCAAAATCCTGCTGGGTAATGGCCACTAACCCTTGATCCAACCAGTCTGCCGCGTTCTGTGATTCCCGAGAAGCTTGTGGCATGAGGGCAATTCTCTAAGTTATTAAAGATAGCCATTAGCCTCCTGAGGGACAAGCTATGATCGGATGTAAGGTGATTTTTGAGGGGAGAACGGGGGTAGAGGAGTGGCTGAGACGATAAGCAAACGCCCCATCTCCTCACCGAGATGGAAGGGGCATAGGGGCATTCGAATTAAATCCACTACGAGCTTCGAACCCGCTTCACTAGGATCAACTTTCGAGGGCATCAGCACCTGCGGCAATCTCCAGGATTTCCTTGGTAATGGAAGCCTGACGGGCTTTGTTGTAGCTAATGCGCAGGTTGCTTAGCAGGTCTTCGGCGTTTTCGGTGGCAGCATCCATGGCCACCATGCGCGCGCCATGCTCGGCGGCGTTGGATTCTAGCACCGCCCGAAAAACTTGGATGCGCACCGATCTGGGGATCAAATCGGTGAGAATGTCCTCGCGATTGGGCTCGTAGATGTAGTCCGACGCCATGGTCTTTTCGGCTTCTGCGGAAGCCATCTCCTTTTGCGCTTCCAGGTCTGAGACGGCCAGGGGCAGTAGGCTGTCGGCGCGGCGGATCTGCGACATGACGTTTTTGAACTCGTTGAACATCAGGTACACCTTGTCAACCTCGCCGCTGAGGAATTTTTCGAAGATCAGATCATTGACCTCATTAACTTTATCAAAGCTCAGATCGGCGAAGACGTCGTAGTTTTCGTCGTTGACGTGGTAGCCACGCTTCTTGAAAAACTCGTACCCCTTGCGGCCTATGCAGATGAACTGCACCTGCCCATTGTCCATCTCTGCCTGATGATGCTCCTGGAGAAACTGGGTAGTATGCTTGATAATGTTGGCATTGAAAGGGCCAGCCAGGCCACGGTTGGAGGTAACGACCACCACCAGAATATTTTTGACCTCGCGCTGCTCGACCAGGCGGCTGGGGATGTCTTCGATATCGACTACCGAGATCACGTTGCCGATGATTTCCCGGAGCTTTAGCGCATAAGGGCGCAGGGACATGATTCGGTCCTGGGCACGTCGCAGCTTGGCTGCCGCCACCATCTTCATGGCCGAGGTCACCTGCTGGGTGCTTTTGACCGAGTCGATTCGGTTGCGGATTTCTTTAAGGTTCGCCATAGGAATGATTCGTAATTGGTGATTCGCAATTCGTAATTGGGAAGAGAGAACCCGGTTCTCCCTTCCTTCATTCCTTAGGCTTCGAAGTCTTTGGCTACCTTGGCAGCAGCTTCTTTGACTTTTTCCTGGATCTCGTCGGTCCACTTTTTGTTGCGGATGGCATCAAGGGTATCGCTGTGGTTTTGGCGCATCTCGGTTACCAAGCGCTTTTCATAGTCGGCCACCTCGTCGACGGGCACCTTGTCGAGGTACCCTTGGCCTGCGACATAGATGATGATGACCTGCTCTTCTACTTTGACGGGGCTGTACTGCTTCTGGATCAGGAGCTGCACGTTGCGCTTACCGCGCTCGAGCTGACGCTGAGTTACCTTGTCCAGGTCAGAGCCAAAGCGGGCGAAGGCCTCCAGCTCACGGTACTGAGCCAATGAGAGCTTGAGGGTACCTGCCACCTTCTTCATGGGCTTGATCTGGGCCGAGCCACCTACCCGAGATACTGAGATACCGACGTTTACCGCCGGGCGAATGCCCTGGTTGAAGAGGTTGGATTCGAGGAAAATCTGGCCGTCAGTAATCGAAATCACGTTGGTCGGGATGTAGGCCGAAACGTCCCCTTCTTGAGTTTCGATGATAGGCAGGGCCGTGAGCGAGCCCCCGCCTTTGAGCATGGGCCTGAGAGACTGGGGCACATCGTTCATTCTTTGGACGATCTCATCATTGTCGATGATTTTGGCGGCGCGCTCCAGCAGGCGGCTGTGAAGGTAAAATACATCTCCCGGGAAGGCCTCACGCCCGGGCGGGCGACGCAACAGCAGCGATACCTCGCGATAGGCGACGGCCTGCTTGGAAAGGTCGTCGTAGACGGCCAGGGCGGAGCGACCGCTGTCGCGGAAAAATTCGCCGATGGCAGCGCCAGCAAAGGGGGCAAAAAATTGCGTCGGGGTGGGAGTAGAGGCGGGCGCAGCCACGACCACGGTGTAGGCCATCGCCCCACGGTCTTCGAGCGCCTTGACCACCGAGGCTACGGTCGAGGCTTTCTGACCACAAGCCACGTAGACGCAGAAGACGGGCTCGCCACGGTCGTAAAATTCTTTTTGGTTGATGATGGTATCGACGGCGATGGCCGTCTTGCCCGTTGCGCGGTCGCCGATGATCAGCTCGCGCTGCCCGCGCCCGATAGGAATCATCGAGTCGATGGCCTTGATGCCGGTTTGTAGCGGCTCATCTACTGGCTGACGGAAAATCACCCCCGGGGCTTTGCGCTCGTAAGGTACCGAGTAGAGGTCGCCAGAAATGGGGCCTTTGCCATCGATGGGCTCACCTAGCGGGTTGATGACGCGGCCCAGCAGGCCCTCACCGACCTTGAGCGAGGCAATTTCGCCGGCACGCTTGACCGAATCCCCCTCCTTGATGCCTTTGGACTCGCCGAAGAGTACCGCACCTACGTTGTCTTCTTCCAGGTTGAGCACCATGCCTTTGAGGCCGGTCTCGAATTCGATCAATTCACCGGCTTGCACGTGAGTGAGGCCATAAATACGGGCAATCCCGTCACCGATTTGGAGGACCGTGCCGGTCTCTTCCAACTGGGCGGCGGTTTTGAATCCGGAAAGCTGCTCCCGGAGAATCGCAGAAACTTCGTCAGGTCTTACCGCTGGCATATCTTATGGGATTTTAGAGGGTTCTGTGGGAATGAAATTGGGAATTGGGCATTCGTGATTCGGAATTCGAAGCAGACACCCGGTTTCGAATTCCAGGTATCCAATCACGGATTAATTAGTAACGGCCCCTTCTTTTAGCTGCTGACGGGCACGACGCAGGCTGCTGGATACACTCCCGTCAAACAGGTTGTCATCGACTTTGAGCATGAAGCCACCGATGAGCTTGGGGTCGACCTCTTCGGTCAGTTCGTAGGTCTTGCCGGTAGCTTTTTCCAGATTGGCTTGTATGATTTTGACTTGATCATCGCCGAGCGGGATGGCGCTGATGATCGCTCCCCGACCAATGCCCTTGGCCTCGTCATAAATCTTCAGAAAAGAGGTGGCGACCTGTGGTAGGTACATCTCGCGACCTTTACGCACGATCATCTCTACCAGCAGCTTCATCAGCTCAGACTGAAAGTGCTTGCCAAAGATGGCGTCGATGATTTTTTGCTTTTTATCGGTCTTGACGATGGGGCTGTCGAGCAGGTTCTTGAAGTCTTGATTCTGCTCCCACACTTCTGCAAATAGGCCCATGTCGTTGTGTAGTTCTTCGAGCATGCCTTTTTCTTCAGCCAGAGCAAAAGCTGATTTGGCGTAGCGATATCCAATGCGATCTTCTACCATGTGAGTTGTCTTAGTTAAACGTGAAAAGTGGGCTAGTGAAAGTTAATATAGACGCATGGTGCGGCCACTGAGGGAGTCAATATGAACGGGGGCTGCCCAAAGTGCCTGATACCCTTATACCTTATTTCCCTTATACCCCTAGCCGTTCATATAGGTGAGTGGGCTGCACAAAGGGCGGATCCTTTGACTAGTGCTCTGTCAACTTTTCACTGCCTCACCCAGCCACGGCTTGCTGCTGAGAAAGATCGCTGATGAGTTCTTTGGCGTAGGCCTCTTGAGTAGACTTGTCCTGAAATTGCCTGCGCAGAATTTTTTCGGCCACGTCGATGGCGAGGGCAGCGGCCGTCTCTTTGATCTCGTTGAGAGCCTGCATTTTTTCAGCTTCGATTTGCTGCTTGGCCTTTTCGCGCTCTTGAGCTGCTGCCTCAGAGGCTTCGTTGCGCGCCTCCTTGATGATCTGCTCGCGCATATCGCTGGCTTCGCGCAGCAGTTTGTCCCGCTCGGCCCGAGCCTCTTTCATGAGGGCCTCGTTGTCAGATTTGAGCTTGGCCATTTCCTCGCGGGCGGCTTCCGCTTCTTTGAGCGAATTCTCGATGCGCTCTTCGCGGGCGTTGATCATCTCCATGATGGGCTACCAGGCAAAGCCGCGCAGCAAGAAGAAGAAGACTAGGAAGATGACGGTGGTCC
>CAYVAP010000240.1:0-7068 GCA_964449365.1 uncultured Bacteroidia bacterium | reverse complement strand
GCGCCAATCTCGCCGAAAGATCCCTCTGCGCGATCTGCGTCATCCGCGCGAGAAATCCAGCGCGCCGAAAGAAGCCTCTGCGCCATCTGCGGTATCTGCGCGAGAAATCCAGCGCGCCGAAAGAAGCCTCTGCGGTATCTGCGCGAGAAATCCAGCGCGCCGAAAGAAGCCTCCGCGCCATCTGCGTTATCTGCGCGAGAAATCCAGCGCGCCAACCTCGCCGAAAGAAGCCTCCGCGATAGCGAAAGGACCGACATAGACGCTAGTACAAAGCCGCCGCTATCCCTCCACTTCCGCCACGATCCCGCGCCAAGCTTCCAGCTCAGGGATGCCCGGCTTGCGTTTGCCAAAGAGCTGCACGATCTGCCGACCCTCGGCGTTGAAGCATTCCAGCGCAGTAACCACGCCATCCTTGGTGGGCTTGCGCACGATCCAGCTCTGGGCGATCAGCGGCTCGTTGACGTGCAGGTTGAAGTCGGGATCCATAACGTTGAACCACTCGCCATAGTCCAGCAGCTTTTTCACCGGGCCAGTGTGGATCTGAATCATCCCCTTGTTGCCCACAAAGACCATGATGGGCACCTCCCGCTCAGCAGCCAGCGTGACCAACCGGCGCAGAGCGTCATTGCCCACCTTGACCGCATAGTTACCGGGCGGGGCCAAGCGCAGCGCCTGAATGCGGCTGAGCTTGTGCTTGCGCACCAACGCAAAAAAGTCGTGCGTATCCTGCAGATTGATCCACCCCTCGCGGAAGCTCTCTACCTCGATGGCCTCATCGGGCTGCTCGGTAGTATCCTCCACCCAGGGGGTAACCGCTTCTTCGGGGGTCTGCTTTTTGGCCTGAAAGGCCTCAACCAACTTCCGAAAAGCCACCGGATCACTGTGCGGCGTGAGGTAAATCTTATGGACCGCCTCGCCGTCCTTGGCAAAAAATTGCAGGCTGTAGCGGTTTTTCTCGCCCGTAGCTTCCTGCACCGCAAAGGCCGAGGCCCAGGGCTTGAAGAAAATGCGCAAGTCGATATCATCGCCCACGAAGAGGCCCACGTGGGGGTTGCCCAAGGCAGCATTGAGGTACACGCCCTTGCGCTCGTGCACCACCTCCGCATTGCGGGTCAGGGCCATGACCTTACCCAGCGACTCGACCTGTTCTAAGATCTGCCGAAACTCCGGCTTCAGACGGGTAACGCCCTCGCCACAGCGCGTGGCCAGCAACTCTACCTCACTCACGCCCAAGTACTCGGCGGCATTGCGGATGCGCAGCTTGGGCTGCTCGGTCTTGAGCGCCGCCCAGCGGCTTTTCAGAGAAGGTTGTTGAGTCAGTTCCATGAAAAATAATTGAAAATTCGAAATTCAGGATTCATAGCGGGTGATCGGGGTGATCGGGGTGATCGGGGTGATCAGGGTGATTGGGGTAATCGGGGTGATCGGGGTGATCGGGGTAATCGGGGTGATTGGGGTGATCAGGGTGATTGGGGTAATCGGGGTGGTCGGGGTGATCAGGGTGATCAAGGGTGTACGATCACCTCGATCACTGTTCACCATGATCACTGTTCATTGATCACTGTTCACTGTAAATGTACCACCGGAAAGCCTTGAGTCGGATGCGCCATCACCTGCATAGGAAAATCATAAGTATGAGTCAAATGCGCCTCAGTCAGCACCTGATGGGGCGGTCCCAAGGCCTGCTGTTGTCCAGCTTTGAGCAGCAAAATCCGGTCGGCAAAGCGCGCGGCGAGGTTGAGGTCGTGCATCACCAACAGCACCACGTGGCCCTGCCGGGCAAAGCGTTTTGCTTCCTGCATCAGGGCATGCTGATGACGAATGTCGAGGTTATTGAGCGGCTCATCGAGCAGCAGCAAGAATGGTCCGCCCGCCTGGGCCACCTGAGCCAAAGCCCGCGCCAGTTGCACCCGCTGCTGCTCGCCCCCCGAGAGGGTCTGATAGTTGCGATCCGCAAAATCCCAGGTCTCCGTGCGGTCCATGCAGGCATCCACCATGGCCCAATCCTCCGCGCTGGGCTGCCGCTTGAAGTGCGGATAGCGCCCCATTAGCACCACCTCCCGCGCAGGAAAGGCATGGCTCATGTGAACCTTCTGGGTCAGCACCGCCCGCAACCGCGCCAGCTCCTCCGCGCGCAGGCGCGTGAGGTCCTCTCCCAGCCAGCGAATCTCCCCCCCCTGCAAGGGCCACTCTCCGCTGATCAAGCGCATCAGCGTCGATTTACCCGCCCCATTTGGCCCCAACACTGCCAGCAACTCCCCCGGCTCCGCCTCTACATTCACACCCGACAGCAGGCGCTTGCCCTTAATAGAATAGGATAGCTCCTTGATCACTAGCATATAATTGGAAATTAGGAGTTCGTGATTCGAGAGGGTGATCGGGGTGATCTAGGTGATCTAAGTGATCTGAATGATCTAGGTGATCGGGGTGATCGGGGTGATCAACGGCCTACGATCACCCGGATCACTGTTCACCTTGATCACTGTTCATTGATCACCGTTCACTGATCACTGATCACTGCTTCTGCTGAAACAGCAGCCCCAAAAACACCGGTGCCCCCACCAGCGAGGTAACGATGCCAATGGGCACCTCCGCCGGCGGCACCAGGGTACGCGCCAGGGTGTCAGCCGCGCAGAGCAAGATAGCCCCACCCAGCGCCGAGGCCGGCAGCAAATAGCGATGCTGCGCGCCACCAGCCAGCCGCAACAGATGCGGCACCACCAGCCCCACGAAGCCAATCAAGCCACAAAACGCCACCGAGGCCCCCACCGCCAGGCCAGTGGCCACGATCACCCGGCGCTTGAGCGCCTCGACCGGAATGCCCAGATGGCGCGCCTCGGTTTCGCCCAGGCTCAGCGCGTTGAAAGATTTGGCCAGCGGCAAGAGCAGGGCCAGAGAAAGCAGCGTAGCGAAAGCCATCCAGCCTGCTTGGGACCAATTGGCCCCGCCCAAGCTGCCAAGGGTCCAAAAGGTAAGGCTGCGCAACTGCGCATCGTCGGCCAGGTAGGTGAGCAGCCCGGTGCCTGCGCCTGCGAGGGCATTGATAGCGATACCCGCCAGCAGCATGGTGGCCACGTTGGTGCGGCGCTTGTCGCGCGCCAGCCCAAAAATCAGCACTGTGCTGCCCACCGCCCCAGCGAAGGTAGCGAGGGGGAGCACAGGCAAGCCCAGTAGGGCTTCCACCTTGGCCAGCAGCGGCCCGATCAATACGATCACCAGCGCAGCGGCCAAGGCTGCGCCTGCCGAGACGCCGATCAGCGAGGGATCGGCCAGCGGATTGCGAAACAGCCCTTGCATGGCCGTGCCACACACGGCCAGGGCCGCCCCTACCAGCAAGCTCATCAGCACCCGCGGCAGGCGAATCACCCACACGATGGCTTCCTGCTGTGCAGCCAAGCCCGTGGCGTCCTTCAGCCCCAGGCGATGCCCCACGATGGCCAGGATCTCCCCCGGAGCTACTTCTGCTGCGCCCATGCCACAGGCAATCAAAGCCAGCAGCGGCAGGCTGAGACCGAGGGCGAGCAGGATGAGCGCAGTGCGGGACATGAAATTGATTTGAAATGGGACAATCGAGATTCGGGCTGTACGAAACGTACCAGGACGGTTAATTAAATGTAAAATATAAAATTTCCAATGTAGAATGTAAAAGGAAAATCCCACCTGTGAGCACGTCAAAGCCCTTGATGCTTCGACTCCGCTCAGCACAGGCATGGGTCATTCAGTATTCTACAGGTTACATTTCTTCGGTCCAATTGCCCCTCTCAGGCACGGTTTCATAAACGCCTTGATCGAGATTCGAAATGAGATTCGCGCAGGGTTTGGCAGTCTATGAACGTAAGCGGGGCTTGCCAGCCCTTATTCCGATACCGCTGGCCGACTGGCCATGGGCTGGGCCTTGGTCAGGCGGCGCAGTGCAGCGTTGAGCTGGGCGGCAGCCTGCCCGAGGCGAGGGCCAAATCCCGCCAGCAATTGGCCATCCATCGTGATAAAGGCGCGCTGTTGCCCCGCGATGGTCTGGGCCACGCCCGGTACTACCAGCAGGCCATCGGCTCCCTCCAAACTGCTGAGGCCACTGTTGAAGAGCACAATCACCTCGGGGTTGGCTTCTACCAATGCCTCTGGCGTGAGGGGCTTGAAGTCAGCAAAGCCCTGCACCGCATTGGTAGCGCCCGCTAGTTCGAGCATCTGCTGCATCTGGGTGCCTTCGCCCGCCACCATCAGGGTCCCCGCCCCCCGCGCATAGATAAACATGGCTCGGGGCGGAGCAGCCAATGGCTGCACCCTACTCAAATCAGCATCAATCGTTTGTATCAATTTCTCCGCGACGTCGTCTTGATCGAGCGTATCGCAGACCTGCCGGATCAGGCGCTTGGTACCAGCCACGGTGTATTCCTGCGGCAGCAAAACCAGCTCTAGTCCTGCCTGGCGAAGCTGCTGCTCCACCGCAGGCTTGAGTTCATTGGCCCGGCCAATCACCAGGTCGGGATTAAGCGTCAGGATGCCCTCGGCCTGAATGTTGCGGTTGTGGCCCACTTTGGGCAAATCGGCTGTCGCAGGCGGATAGGTGCTGGTAACGTCCACGCCTACCAACCGGTCTTGCAGCTCGGCCGCATAGAGGATTTCGGTGATGCTGCCCGCCAGCGAAACGATGCGCTGTGGCTGCGCAGGCGAAGATGACGCCTGTTGCTGACCTGCGGACTGACACGCGATCAGACCAAGGCTCAGCATCAGACAAAAAAGAATAAGCTGTATCTGGCGCATGGGGTAAGGCTTAAAAATTGGGGGTTTGTGATTCGAAATATCGAATTACACATACCGCATCCCGCATTATCGAACCATCAACCGCGTGGTTTGCACCCGGTCGGCTTGCTGCAAGCGCAGCAGATAGATGCCGGGCTCGAGTTGGGGCAGGGAAAGCGCGTGGCGCTGCAAGGTGGGTTGTAGGTCAAGGCGCTGACGCTGAAGCAGGCGACCACTGAGGTCGTGTAGGCTTACCTGCGCCGGGCCCGGGGTAGCCACGTCCGTGAGGAGCGAAACCTGCTGGCGCGTGGCCGGATTGGGGTACACGTCAAAAAAACTGGCCTCATCGGTACCCTGGATCTGCGTGGTGCTCATCGCCTCTTGGGTAAAGGTGAATTCGCCATTGGCACTACCGCCAAAGTCGGTGAAGACCAGCTTCCAAACGTCGCCGCTTTGATCTTTGACAAAGTAGACCAAGCTATCTTGCAACTGCCATCCGGTGCTAAAATCAAAGCTTTTCCAGTCGTAGCCGATGGCGTTTTTGACTGAGTCGAAGCTCTGACTGGCAAAGTCGCTGTAAGTGCCGGGATCATCTACGGGGTAGACCTGCGCTACGCCCACGTCGGGGTGAGTCAGGATGCCAGTTACGCCATAAGGTACCGGGATGAAATCGATGTACTTGGTAAAGAGCAGATCCCAGCTATCGGCGGCTGGCTCCTGATCGAGGCTCTGATGATCCTTGAGGCTGTAATACCCGAAAATCTTATTTTGAAAATCAGCTTTGTCCAGGGCATGGGTCATGTCCATATTGCCATCCAGGGTGCCGTGGCGGAAGGTGTACACCCCTGAGGCGAGACGCTGCAACCAGAGCTTTTGCACACTGCCATCGGCAAACTTGACCACGAAGAGGCTATCGCCCGTGACGTGATGGGTAACGAAGTTGTACACGCCCCAACCCAGATCGAAGTCATCCGTGGGATCTTCGCCTCGGTTGAAGGCTCCCACGCCCCAATCGGTCGCGGAATTGTACGCGGGGTTCCAACCGCTCATCCCCGCAGTATCGACGCTGGTCCAGGCCGCCGTGTCGCCGTTGGGGTAGGTGTATAGCTTGATGCCTTTGGCATCATTGACACAGATGGTCGCCGCAAAGCCCTGAATCGAAAAGGCGATGTCCCAGCTTTCCAGCGCCGCACGGCTCTGCTCGCCTTGGCTGAGGCTGTACCAGGCCTGGTCAGCGTAGCCTGCCCCGAGGCTGAGGGTTTTGCTCTCGCCCTGAGCTAGCATCAGCCCCGGCAAACATAGCATGGCAAGAAAAAGTATAAAGCTTCGCATGAGTTGAGAATTTCTTATTTGGAATTAGTCCAAATAAAGGCCCGCCATGCGATATTGACAAGTACTATTTTCAAAATACCTAAAGGCAGTTAGGCCGTATAACTAAATTTAGGTAGAAGGGTCCGCTCGGTCATTTTGGCCCCCAAGATGAGTACCTAATCTTGGGTAACCCTGATTGGTAGTAGCTAGTCATTAGTTTAGCAGTTGAAAGTTCAAGGTTGAAAGTTGCCCAGGCTGCGCAGAGCCAATCAGGTAGGGCGGAGAAATATTTTAGAAGACCCATTCAACTAAAAGAACTTAACAGCCCTGCCTTCAAGGGGGCATTCAGACAGAGGTGAGCTTCGCTCAACCGTAAAACAAATTCCTCTCCCCTGAGGGAGAAAAAGGGGGTGAAGTGGTACCATGTTCATGCTCTTAAGCCTCGATCATCAACTGTTTTGAAAAGGGAGCAGAGCAACCGATTTCGGCATAATCAGAGAGATGTAAAGTCTCGTTCTGTCAATTAATTGTATGCCAAATCGTTGATGAGCCATTGCATTCCGAAGCGCTGGTGAGGCATTGCATGCCGAAACCTACCCCATGGGCACGATGCGCAGCACGTAGCCGGGCGACTCTTTGGTGATATACAGATAGCCATCTGGCCCCATTTTTATGCAGCGCACCCGCCCAAGGTTGGGCAAGAGTTTTTCCTGGCCCACGACTTTGCCATGCTCCATCTTGGTGCGATGCAGGTATTCGAAGGCCAGCGAGCCAGCGAGGAAATCGCCGTGCCAGGCCGGATATCGATCTCCTCCTACGATGGCCAGGCCACACACCCCAATGGCAGGCACCCAGTAGTGCAGGGGCTGCTCCATGCCCTCTTTTTCGGTCAGATCGGTGAAGGTGGTGCCGTTGTAATTGATGCCGTAGGAGATGACGGGCCATCCATAGTTGAGGCCCGGCTGAATATGGTTGATCTCATCGCCGCCGCGCGGGCCGTGTTCATTTTCCCAGAGC
>CAYVAP010000239.1:0-7101 GCA_964449365.1 uncultured Bacteroidia bacterium | reverse complement strand
CTGGTCAGTGCTGGGTCCAGCTTGACGTAAATTCAACTAGCCGCGGTCAACTCAGACTACTAGATGCTGTAGGGCGTGTCGTCCGTACCCAGCCAGTACCGCTAGCTGAGGCCCATCAGCCCATCCGTCTGGATGTAGGTGGCCTTAGCTCTGGTTTCTACACCTTGCAGTACGTGAGCCACAACCTGCGCCTAAGCACCACCCTCTCGATCACGCGATGAGGTCTTCTTTGTCTTTGGGCACGGCTCCACTCCTGCAGAAAGCCGTGCTTTCTTTCACTATCAAAGCCTTCCAAGATGACCAATCCTTTTATCGTTTGGCTGATGCTTCCACTCTTAATCAGCTGTCAACTCGCTCTGGGACAATCTTCCCTTTGGGCACCCCTCCCCCTGGATCTCAATTATCCCCCTCGGGTTTTCTACGAGGACACCGTAAATGACGTCCTGATCATTGGCGGGCGCTTTACCACGGTGAATGATAGTCCTGCGCCCAATCTATTGTCATACGACGGGCTTAGTTTCGAGGCCATTTCCAAAGGATATGAGACAGTCGTTCCAGAACCTCCCACTATCATTCGCCGCTTTCAAGGTCAATTGTATGCGGCTGGTTTTGCGGGCATGAGTCGCCAAGTAGGTCAGCAGTGGGAAATGATCTCTCAGCCCTACGGCCTTTCTTTTTGGGACTTACAGCCCTATGAGGACAAGCTCATCGCGACGGGGAAGTTTACCAACTTTATGTCTCAAGGCTTAAACAAAGTGGCTTTATGGGATGGGAGCCAGTGGTCTAGCTTTTTTGGCATCGACACCCTGCTCGATGATCAATTTCACACCGTCAATCGGGTGCGGTACTACAAGGGGGAGTGGTACGTGGCCGGCAACATCGACATGCTGGGAGCCATCAATGAGATCGCTCGCTTCGATGGCGAAAAATGGACTGACGTAGGGGGCGGTATTGTAGGCACTGGGCTAGATGCAGTAACAGATATGGAAATTTTCCAGGGGGAGTTGTACGTAGCAGGTACCTTCTACAGCGCCTATGGCGCGCCTGGCAACCTCATCGCCCGCTGGGATGGCGAGCGGTGGGATGATGTGGGAGGGGGTATGCAAGGGGGACAAATTTTGGATATCATGGTCTTTCGCGACCAATTGTGGGCCTTGGGGCAGTTTACAAAAGCGGGTGGTGTTCCTGCTGAGCGGATCGCCAAGTGGGATGGGGAGCGCTGGTGCGGTCTTGGCAGTAGCTTTGACAATGAGTTGAGCTGCCTGGGGTACTACCGAGACACCCTCTACCTTGGCGGCGGCTTCTGGTCCATCGACGGCGACAGCAGCATGGACAAGGTGGCCAAGCTGCTCGACCCCTATTACGCCGACACCTGCTCGGCCCCGGTCGTGGCCAGTGTGGCGACCATCACTCCCGAAAAGCCACTGACCGCTTACCCCAATCCCGCACAGGGGCAACTGACCTTGCAAGCTACTTTTTCCCGGGCGCAGGTCATCACCCTGCATGTCCACAACGCCCTGGGCCAACGCATCCTCACCCAGCGCGAGCCGGTCCCCGCCGGGAGGTGGCAAAAGAGGCTAGAGGTGGCGGACTGGCCAGCGGGGGTATATCTCGTCAAGGTCGCAGGCGATGACGCACCGCGGGTACTGAAAGTGCTGAAGCAGTGAAGGGAAAAGGTGAAACCCATAAATGTTCGCATTAGGTAAGCCGGTAGAAAGTTCATAAACGTACTGCGGGTGACACCTCCTGTAACAGGTTCAGGGTGGCGTTGGATCGGCATTTGGTGGCCGGGGCGGCCTGCGGGAGGCATAAAATGCCGGACTTTTTTGCTTACTTTTTTGAAAAAAAGTAAGTCCCGCCGAAGGCGAAACCACACTGGCAGAAAGAAATATGAAAAAGTAATGGGCGGACCTATGGCGAACACGAGCTTCTCATGCTATTCCCTGGTGCTTGGCTCGCTGAGGTACCGCTCGATACGCGCCACGAATTGGGTGGCGTGGTCGAGCTGGATCTGAGCATCCTCTAGCGAAAGGGTCGTCTCCAGGTCGTAGGTCGCCGCTTGACGCGCATCGAATGCTTGAGAGAGGTAGCGTCCATAGATCGGTTCTATCGGGCCTTGGCTCACGAGACGAAGACCAAATTGCTGAATCAGCCCACTATGCGACTTGGCTTGGATGCCTTGCGTGATGGTAGCGGCCTTGGCGGCATAAAACATGGCGTAGTAGGAAAGGTGCATGGCGGGACGCACCCGTTGCCGCTCTTCCATCAACAGCGCAGCATCTTCCAGGTACGCCTTCGCTTGTTCCATCAACGATTCGATCATGGCCCGAAAGCTAAAAATGGGAATCCCCTCTTCGTGAACATTCCAGAACAACGGATCCTGATTGGCGATCAGCCGATGCCGATCCACCACGATGAAAGAGAGCAGCATCTCATGCTTCAGCAGCAAATCAAAGCTGATCTCCGCATGGCGCTCGCGTAGCGCTCGCCGCTTAGCTGGGTCGAGACCATCCCATTGATCATCCAGCACTACCAGCACATCCACATCCGAGTCGGGACGATGATCGCCTCGCGCCCGCGAGCCAAAGAGGATCAATTGATCCAGCCAAGGCCCGTACAGATCCAGCAGCGCCGCCTGTGCATCGTGCAGCAGCAGACGCAGGGGGGCATCGAGGGTACGGTAGGAGAAAGACAGCATGGCTAGATGGCCGATTTTTACAAATCCGTTGGGAAATCTTGTGTATTGAGGTACCGCTCGATGCGCGCCAAGAATTGGGTGGCATCTTGATACCGCGCTTTGATCTGATCTAGGGATTGATCCTCAGCAAAAACGTAGGTCGTCTTTTGCCGGGCGTCGAAGGCGCGAGCCAGCATGGTCACATAGTCTCGCTCGATGGTCTTTGGTTTGATCAGCTTCAAGCTAAACTGCTGGATCAGGCCCGAATGAGACTTGACCGAGGTGCCCGTGCGGAGCAGCGCTGCCTCTCCTGCGTAAAACATGGCATAATACACCAACCCCATCGCCCCTCTCACGCGCCCTCGCTCTTCGATGAGAAAAGCCGCATCATCCAGATGCTCACGAGCTTGGTCCATCAGCTTCTGAATCAGTTCATCCATGTCAAAAAGGGTAATGCCCTCCTCTTGCACGTGCCAGAACAGCGGCTCCTGATTGGCCGCCAAGCGAGAGCGAGTAACGGGAACGATCGAGAGCAGCAAATCATGCTTGAGCAGCAGATCGACGATGATCTCCACGTATTCTGCTTCGCGCAGCTCATTCGGTAGCGTTTTACCCTGATCATCCAGCACTACCAGCACATCCACATCCGAGTCGGGACGATGATCGCCTCGCGCCCGCGAGCCAAACAAGATCAATTGATCTAGCCAAGGCCCATACAGATCCAGCAGCGCCGCCTGTGCATCTTGCAGCAGCAGGCGCAAGGGTTCATCGAGCGAAACGGAAGCAAGCGAGCGCATAGGCAGATAACTGGAGAGGAAAGATATTCATTTTTCCGCAGCCATGCATGATGCGTCCTCTTGGCCGCTGAAAGAACCAATATGAGGGCTACCAAAATACGCTGAGGCACTGCTGAGGTATTTTGAGGGGCTGCTGAGGCATTGTATGCCGCAACTCCCTATGCTCATTATACCACCTGCGACCCCATGCCCCCCCTTCACACCCGAAACCACCGCAGCAACACCGGCAGCAGCAGCAGATCAGACAACAGGGCAAAGACCACCGTCAAGCCCGTAAATAGCCCCGTGCTGAAGGTACCCCCGAAGTTGGAAAACATCAACATCACGAAGCCCGCCATCAGGATCAGCGAGGTAATGATCATGGCCTTGCCCGTGCCCAGCAGGGTGAGGCGAATAGCCGTATCGCGGTCGTGGCCGCGCCCGCACTCCAGTCGGTAGCGGGTCAGAAAATGGATGGTGTCATCAACCGCCACCCCAAAGGCAATCACGAAAACCAGCGTGGTCGAAGCCGTGAGGGTAATGCCAAAGAGGCCCATCACCCCACCCGTGAGGATGAGCGGAATCACGTTGGGCACCATACTCACCAGCAGCATGCGCCAGGAGCGAAAGAGCAGTCCCATGATGGCTCCCACAATCACGAAAGCCAGGCTCAGTCCCCCCAGCAGGCTGCGCCGCACGTACACCAGATTGTGCTCCGTGAGAAAGGCATGCCCGGTAGGGCGGTAGCTGAAGAGCGCGGTGTCGCATTCAGCCCGATAAAAGCTGTCTAGCTCGACGTAAAGTTGGTCGAAGGCATTGGTGCCAATGTCGGGCAGGCGCGCGCTAATGCGACCTTTTCGCTCGTCCTCGCTCATCACCTGCCCCAAAATTTCCCCGCCAGAGCGCAGGCGAATCAGGTCGAGATACTCGTCGATCTTCGTTTGATCCTCAGGAATGCGGCGATACGCCGCGCGGCTAAAACGATCGAGGTAATGAGCCTGCTCCACCAGCGCAGCCAACGACAAAAAGGGGCTGAAATCTTGCCGGGTTTCTAGCCAATCCTGCAGCTTGGCCATTTGCTCCAACACGTTCTGATCGCTCAGGTGAATGGAATCGTGCCGCGTCTCGATGCCCAATTCGAAGGCACGCAGACCGTAGCCCTTCGCTTCGAAAAACTCCATCGACTCGCGAATGGGATCGCCCTTTCCGATGTCCTCGATCAGGTGGGTATCGGTGGGGATCTGGAAAATGAGCCAGCCACAGCTCAGCAACACCACCCCGAAACTCGCTACCACCGCTTGCCCCTGGCGCTGGGTGAGGCGGTCGATGCGCAGCAACAAAGCACGCCACAGGGGCAGGTTGTCCACCGCCTGCCGATGGCCAAAGCGCTCGGGCGGCAGGCGCAGCAGGGCATTGGGCAGCAAAATCACCGTGATGAGGTAGGTGAGCAGCACCCCCAGTGCCGCGTAGAGCCCAAATTCGCGGATGGGCGGAATGCGCGAGACCAGTAGCGAGCCGAAGCCCACGGCGGTCGTGAGGCTGGTGAGGAAAATGGCCAGGCCAATTTCGCGCAGGGTGCGCCGCATGGCCGCCGAGCGGGCGCGTCCTTCACGGGTTTCGTGCAGGTACTTGGTGGTGAGATGAATCACATCCGAAGTACCCACCACAAAGATCAGCGGGATCAGCAGGTTGTTGATCAAGTTGACGCTCTGCCCGGTGAGCCCCATGAAGCCCAAAATCCAGATCAGCCCGATGACCACCGCCGCCATGGGGATCAGCACCCCCCATGGATTACGATAGGTCAGCCATAGCACCAGCGCAATGAAAGCAATGGCCAGAGTCATAAAGAGCAGCAGCTCCTGCCCAATAGTCTCGATGTATTTGGTGCGAATGTAAGGGATGCCCGAGAGCACGTAGGGCTGGCCAAAGGCTTCGAGCCGCTCGCGCACGGTGCGGCTTACCACGTCGCGCTGCCGGGTGTCGAAGACCCCAGGGTCGATCTGTACGTAGCCACAAACGTACGACAGGTCGCGGGTGATAAAGCCCCTTAGCATCACCGAGTCCTTCAGCACCCGCTGCCGAGAGGCCCTAGCCGCCTCAGGACTGTCAAACTGCAGGTAAGGCTCGCTGCGAAAGCTGGTACCTCGCCGCTGGATCAACGGTACTCGGGTAGGCGATAGGACCGTATCGACCCCCTCGATCTGGCCAAAGCCCGCAAATAAGCTGTCTATTGATTGCAAAAAGTCGGCCTCGAAAAGCTGTCCCTCTGGACCCTCGATGGCCACGTAGATGAGGTAGTTTTGGCCTTCGAAGAAGGTTTCCTGAAACTGCTGATAGTACTGGTACTCCTCATCGTCTTTGGGGTAGAAGCTGTCAAAGCTGAAGTCGATGCGCACCAAGGCAATGCCCAGAGCGAACAACAAGGTGCCCAGGCCCAGCAAGGCGAGCCACAGGCGGCGGTATTTGATGAAACGATGCAGGATAATCGTTGCTTGGTAAATAAGATGGTAATTACGCACCTTTTTCAACTGCGGCCAAGGGACTTTGGTTGGAGAAATCAGGCGAAGAGATCTTGGGATGGTGGGATAGTGGGATAGTGAGATGGTGAGATGGTGGGATAGTGAGATGCTATGTCTCAACCTCTCGAAATCTCAATCTCTCGAAGTCTCAACCTCCTATTTTCGAGCATTAATTAATTAACCTACAGTTTTCCGGGACAGACCGCTCGCCTGGCTGCCTCCTTTTCCGCAACCAATCGCCCCCATGACTAGAAAGTTGTCGCCACTTGCGTAATTTGAGGGACTTATCCTGGAAAGGAACCGCTCAAAACCACGAATCTTCCACTCTGATCTATCCCCTCACCTATGTCCTTCCCCTACCGCCGTCCCCGCCGCCTGCGTCAGTCTCGCGCCATCCGCAGCATGGTGGCCCAAACCACCCTTAGCCCCAACGACTTTCTGGTGCCGCTTTTCATCGTCGAAGGCACCGGCATCAAGGAAGAAATCGCTTCCATGCCTGGCTACTACCGCTATTCGCTCGACCTGATCGCGCAGGAAGTACGCGAATTGCGCAGCATGGGCGTCAATGGAGTACTGCTCTTCGTCAAGGTCCCCGAAGCACAAAAAGACAACACCGGGCACGCGGCCCTCGATCCCAGCGGCCTGATGCAGCGCAGCGTCGACACCATCAAAAATGCCACCCCTGAGCTGTGCGTGATGACCGACGTAGCCCTTGACCCCTACAGCAGCTACGGCCACGATGGCATCGTAGAGGATGGCGAAATCCTCAACGACGCCACCGTAGAGATCTTAGCCCAGATGGCGGTAAGCCACGCCGAAGCCGGAGCCGATTTCGTAGCTCCCTCCGACATGATGGACGGCCGCATCGGTGAGATCCGCGACGCCTTGGAAGAAGAGGGCTTCCCCAACGTGGGCATCATGGCTTACAGCGCCAAGTACGCCTCGGCTTTTTACGGGCCCTTTCGCGACGCGCTCGACTCTGCCCCCGGTTTTGGCGACAAAAAAACCTATCAGATGGACCCCAGCAATAGCTACGAGGGGCTAGAAGAAATCTACCTCGACATCGAAGAAGGGGCCGACATCGTGATGGTCAAGCCCGCCCTGGCCTACCTCGATGTCATTCGCATGG
>CAYVAP010000238.1:0-7133 GCA_964449365.1 uncultured Bacteroidia bacterium | reverse complement strand
TAGCCGCTTGGACGGCCACTGAGTGAGCCAATATGTGGGGGGCTGGCCTGTGCCGAAGCCTCCTACGCCCCTTTCATATAGGTGAGCCTTCCTAGCGAGACTTTGCCTTCCCCGCGAGCATGCCCTCACGCCTGCCCGCTCAGCATCAGCAAAAAGGCATAGTCTCGCGCCAGATCGCGCAGCGTCGAATAGCGACCAGAGGCTCCCCCGTGCCCTGCGCTCATATCGGTGCGCAGCAACAGCAGGTGATCATCGGTCTTGCGCTCGCGCAGACGAGCTACCCACTTGGCCGGCTCCCAGTATTGCACCTGGCTATCTTGCAGAGCCGTATTGACCAGCAGGTGGGGATAGTCGCGCGGCTCCACGTTGTCGTAGGGCGAGTAGCTAAGGATGTATTCGTAGTACTTGGGATCGTTGGGATTACCCCACTCGTCATACTCGCCCGTGGTGAGGGGGATACTCGCGTCGAGCATGGTGGTCACCACGTCGACAAAAGGGACATCGGCGATGGCGCCATGGAAGAGATCCGGGCGCAGGTTGATCACCGCGCCGATGAGCAGCCCGCCGGCCGAGCCCCCCATACCGTACAACTGCTCTGGGCTCGTATAGCCCAGGCCGATTAGGTACTCTGCGCAGGCGATGAAGTCGGTAAAGGTATTTTTCTTTTGAAAAAGCCTGCCATCTTCGTACCAATGCCGCCCCATCTCGCTACCGCCGCGCACATGCGCGATGGCAAAAGCAAAGCCCCGGTTGAGCAAGCTCAGGCGGCTGCTGCTGAAGTAAGGGTCCATACTCATGCCATAGGAGCCGTAGGCATACATCAGCAGTGGCGTCCCCTGCTGAATGGGCGTATCACGCTTGTACACCAGCGAAATAGGCACTTGGGTACCGTCGGGCGCGGTGGCAAAGTGCCGCTCCGAGACATACATCCCCGCATCGAAGTCGCCCAGCACAGGCTGCTGCTTGAGCAGATTCACCTCGCGAGTGGCCAGATCGATGGCGTATGTGCTGGTGGGGGTGGTAAGGGAGGTGTAGCGATAGCGCAGCTCGCGGGTATCGATTTCAGGGTTGAAGCTCGTGCTGACGCTGTAGGTAGGGTCGTTGAATTCGAGGTAGTAATCCGCTCCCCCATCCCAACGCATCACGCGGATGTGGTTGAGGCCATCGCGGCGCTCATCCAGCACCAAGTAGTCGCGAAAGATGTCGATATCTTCCAGCAGGGTATCAGGACGATGAGGAATAAACTCCTCCCAGCTATCCAGCGAGGGCGCATCTATCCGGGTGCGCATCAGCCGGAAATTTTTGGCCTCGTAGTTCGTGAGAATGTAGAAGTGCGATTCGAAGTGATCGACGTGGTACTCGTGGTCGCGGGCCCGAGGCTGCACGATGATGAAGGGATCGCCCGGGCGATCAGCCGAGGCAAAGCGCACCTCCGTACTGAGGGTGCTCTCGGAGTTGATGAGCAGATACTCCCGCGATTTGGTCTTGCTCAAGCCCAAGTGAAAGGTGTCGTCCTTCTCTTGGTAGACTAGGATGTCATGTTCGGCTTTGGTACCCAAGGAGTGGCGGAGCACCTGATAGGGCCTGAGGGTTTCAGCATCCTGGCGTACGTAAAACAGCGTGGTATTGTCGTTGGCCCAGGCGAGGTTGGCCGTTACGTGGTCGATGCGATCAGGCAGATCCTCGCCCGTGCGCAGGTCGCGCACCCGGATGCTGTAGATGCGTCGTCCCACGTAATCGACCGAATAAGCCAACAGGTGTTGGTTTATGCTTACCGCCAGGCTGCCTACTTGGCAAAAGGCTTGGCCCTCAGCCAGTTGGTTCACATCGAGGATGATCTGCTCTTTGGCCTTGAGATCTCCGGCCTTGCGGCAAAAGATGGGGTATTCCTTTTCGGCTTCGAGGCGGGTGTAGTACCAATAGCCATGCAAAAAGTACGGCACCGAGCTATCGTCCGGCTGGATGCGATTTTTCATCTCGGTGAACAACTGCTCCTGCAAATCTTGGGTGCCAGCCAGGGCCGCTTCAGTGTATTCGTTTTCTGCCTCCAGGTATTGGATCACCGCCTCACTTTCACGGTTGCGCAGCCAAAAGTAGGGGTCTTCCCGCTTATGGCCGTGGATTTCGTGGGTGTGAGGGACCTGCGTGGCCTGGGGCGGCGTAAGATCAATGAGCGTCTTGAAGTCTATGGACATAAGGTAGATAGTTCGATGAAGGGAAGCAAAAGAGGGGTTAGTAACGTGAGAAAAACAACCGCCTGGTTTTGCGCCGAGATCTTGTGCGCAGACCATGAGAGGCTGGGATCGAGGGGCCCAGGCTCGAATAAAAAACCGAGTTTGGCGGGCCAAACCGCGAAAGCGTGGGATCAAGGGCCCCATGTTTGAGCCATTGTGAGATGGCCCATGGTCGAGTAACCCAGGTTTTGCTTCACCTAAATCTTAAAGGTAAAAGGCGACGATTAGTTTGCCAATAGGCACTGAAAACAAGTTGATGGCTCAGACCCATATGAGGCTTGCCCCCGTCTTTGATTTGCCTGCCAAGGGGCACGGCTCCAGGTGCTACCCCTAGCCCGTATAGCAAAGGCCTTTTTTCCCCAAAAGCCCCTCAGGCGTTTCGAATTTCGAAGGTCAAATCAGCCAACTGCCTCAGCAGCAGCTCATTTTCTTCTGGGGTGCCTACCGTGATGCGCAGGCAATTTTCGCAGAGGGTTACCCGCGAGCGGTTGCGCACGATGGTGCCATGTTGCACCAGCTCTTGGTAGCGGCGGTCGGCGTCGTCGACTTTGACCAAGAGAAAATTGGCATCGCTGGGGTAGACCTGCTCCACGATCGCCAACTCGGCGAGTGCCTGGGCCAAAGGAGCGCGCTGAGCCAGGATATCCTGCACCATTTGATCCTTTTGCTCGACCTGCTCTAGGGCTTCGAGGGCTTTTTCTTGGGTGAGGCTGTTGAGATTGTAGGGAGGCTTGATTTTGTTGAGCACCTCGACGATCTCGGGGTGAGCGTAGGCGGCTCCCAAGCGCAGGCCCGCCATGCCCCAAGCTTTGCTGAAGGTTTGCAGCACCACCAGATTGGGATGCTCGTCGAGGCGCGAGAGCCAGGAAGCGTCGGGGGCAAAGTCGATGTAGGCTTCGTCTAGTACCACCAAGCCAGGGGCCTTGGCGAGAATGGCTTGGATCGCCTTGGCGCTGAGCAGGTTGCCAGAGGGGTTGTTGGGTGAGCAAATAAAGATGAGCTTACTGCCCGGTCGCAGGGCACTCATGGTGTCGCTCAGATTGATCTGAAACTGATCGCTAAGGGGCACCGGCACCACTTTGACCTGATTGATGTCGGCGCTGACCTGATACATGCCGTAGGTAGGAGGCATCGTCAGCACGTGGTCGCGGCGCGGCTCGCAGAAGGCCCGCAACAGCAAGTCGATGGGCTCATCGCTGCCGTTGCCCAGAAAAATCTGCTCGGGGCGCACCCCTTTGATGGCAGCCAGACGCCGCTTGACCCCCTGTTGCAGCGGATCGGGATAGCGGTGATAGCCGCCACCGCCCACCGAGCCGAAGCTGTTTTCGTTGGCGTCAAGGAAGACTTGGGCTTCCCCGTCGAACTCGTCGCGGGCCGAGCGGTAGGGCTTCAAATCGCGGATGTGGGGGCGTACCAAGGCTTGGAGGTTCATGAGATGGGGATAATAACGTGAGTTCGAGATTACGCGGTTACGGGTTGAAAGTTGAAAGTAATTTTAGCCGCTGGTGCGGCCACTGAGTGAGCCAATATGTGGGGGGGCTGGCCAAAGTGCCTGATACCCTTATACCTAGGCTGTGCAGAACTTTTAGAAAAAGTGTGTCTGGTTTTTGGACTCGATCTTTTAATGAGCAAGTCTCTGGATGTATGAATTGGATCTAATCTACGAACAGATTTTCTAAGATGCGAAGCCAAGTATCAAAGCCGTCATGCCAGCACTGAGACCGCGTAGCGGTCAAACCTCCGTAGCACGGGTTATACGCCGCTTGAGCGACCTTGGAAAGGTCGTACCCCTGATCGTGGCTGGCGCTTATTGGGTACGACCCCGCTGGGGTCGGCCCGGGTGGCGGGGCCTATGCTACCGAGGTTGAACCCCGCTGGGGTTCCGCTCGAGGTGTAGGGCGGGTAAAAAGTGGTCCAGAAAGGTGACTCAGTTTTTTTTCTGTAACCCTGGCATTCTGCACAGCCTACTTATACCTTATTCCCTTATACCCCTAGCCGTTCATATAGGTGAGTTAAAGGGAGGGGGCATAAGGGGGAAAGGGCGTAGGGACCAAGGGGAACCTTGCAGCCTCCCTCATTTATCCCCGAAATTACAGGGAATTGGGGGAAAGCCAACAAAAAATCGCAGCACCGCTGAGCGGTACTGCGAGTGAGATGGTTTCATGGCCTGAGCTAAGTAACGCTCAAAAAATAAGTTGGCCTTCTTCGCTTGATCTCTCGCCCCATCTTCCGCGACAGTTGGGGCCCCTTACCCCAACTTCGCGTGGAGAAAACCTTCACCTGGCCCGCCAGGCTCAGATTTTCTTCCTTGATCTGGAACGAGATCTCTAACCGAATCAGGGAAGTTATTTTTCTCGCGTTACTAAAACGACAGGGTTAATCGACTGGCTCTACTGTCCACCAACCCATTCGTTTTCCTGTGATACGCACCAGGGCATCGACCGGGACAAAGCCTTTGTTACTGATCACTTCGTAGCGGGTGCCGTCCAGTTCGATAAAGCCACTGGTACGTAGGGGCGTAACGGCCCGAGCTATCTGACCAATCAGGCCACTCTGAGGCGAATCGCTGACGGTCTGCACCAAAGGCTGAGACTGCTTGTTAAACAAACGCTTGAACCAATACATAGCAAGGTAGTAAGTGAAACACAACCAGAACGTCAGAGCAACAGGCTCATGGCTGAGCGCTGCGTCCGCGTCTTCCATAAAGCGGGAAAGCGAAAAAGCGTGGGAGTGGCGAGGGTAGTCTCGCAAGAGACCCGTGCGCATCGTAGGTAGTCGAGGCCTACGCTATTGATCCAAAAGAGTGGATCGGGAGAGGCTGGGTTGGAAGCTTTTGCACAATTGGCAAAAAATTTATTCTCTGTAAAAAACGTGGACTGTTGAAAAAAGGTTGCACTAGGCCTCGGCTCCAGAGAAAAAAGCTGGGCCGGTGAGGCATTGCATGCCAAAACCCTGCTTCAGCGCGTAGCGATGGGGGTGGTATTCTGGCGTTGGTAGCGATAGATTTGCCGGGCGACCAGTCGGTCGCCGAGATAGCGGAGTTGCTCAGAGATCAGGCCTGCTTTGTCCCGGAGGTACACCAATCGGTGAGCACCGACTTGCCTGGCCGCCAGTTGTCCTTGGGCATCGTAGCTCAGGGTCATACGCCCAAGAGGCTCTCCCTCTGCCCCGTAGGTATCGATGCGACTCAATCGTCCTTGCTCGTCGTAGCGATACCGCAGACAGCGCTGCTTGTCGGCTTCGCCGGGCACCTGATAGCGGGTCTGACGGCAGGTTTCGATGCGGCGGCCAGCCGCGTCGTAGCAGGTGCGGGTAGTCTTGACCATGAGCTCGCTGCGATGCTGATGCAGGCGTACGCGGCCGGCGGGGTCGTAGCTGAAGCGCTCCACCGAAAACGGATCGCTTTCGGCGTCGTAGCTAGTCAAGATGGCCTTGACCCTTCCTTGCTCATCGTATCGATAGCGGCGCAGCAGCCCCAAGACATCATCCTGCTCAGCGATGAGGCGATGCCCTTCGTCGTAGGTGAGCGCCCAGTGTACGGTGCTACTCACCGTGGGGGACGAGATGCTGCGAAAGGTGCGCTGATCGTCAAAGTCAAAATCGGTTTCGAAGGAGACCCGCTCGGTACCGCTTACGTCAAACGTTTGGGTGCTCACCAGATGGCCGCGCAGGTCATAGCGGTACCAGGTCCTACCCAGCGGCTCCATTTCGCCCGTGGCTGCTAGTTGCCAGGTTTCGACCTCGATGGCTTCGATCTGATGGGTAAGGACTGCTTGGGGGCCTAGGTTCAACCCATCCTGGGCGCTGAGCGCCCCCCAGGCTTGCCAACAGAGCAAAAGGGTACAACAGAAGCTTTGAATCACACGCATTGGCAAAAAATTTTCCCGATAGCACCTATATAATCCCCTGCTCCTGAAGGACAAATCCCATGCCGCAGCCAGAAACAGCCCAGACAATCGGTCAAAAAGCGAGCTGGGCCCGGCCCAACTTGCGCGATCTGCGACTAAGTGGTGATAACTAATGGCTAGCTGGCTGCGTTGACTCAGAAGCAATCATACCTGTCTGTTTACCGCCTATGCGACCAACTTTTTTCTGGCTTCTCTCCCTGCTCTGGGGCATGGTTTTTCTTCCTTGCTCTGCCGAGGGGCAAACCCTCGAGTACGACGTCCTTCGCTCGGATCATCCCATTGGGCAGATGACCGTCAGCCGCGAGCGAAGGGGCAAGCGCGAGATCCTGCGCTCGGACATGGAGATCGACGTTTCCTTTGGCTTCACCATCACGCTGCGCTTTACTTACGAGGCGGAGTTTGAAGGTGGTCGCCTGCGGCAAGCTCTGGTACGCAATTATCGTAGTGGCCACTTACGCGACGAGACCAGCATCGAGCCCAAGGGCGATGCCTTGGCGGTCACCTGCGAGGGGGAGACTTTCCTGGTCGAGGATCCTGTTTACTACACCATTTTACGGGCCTATTTTCAGCCGCCTGATACCCGAGAGCAGGTATTTTCGGAGCGATGGGGCCGCTACCAAGCGTTTACCCGCCTGGACGATGGCCGCTACGTGATGCAGGTGGCTAATGGCGACCAATCTTATTACACTTACCAAAATGGGGTCTGCCAGCAAATCGAGCTGCACCTATCGCTCGCAACCCTGTACGTGCGTAAGCGCGAGCCGTGAGGTGCACAGTAGCGGCTGATCTACATACCACCCAACGACTCATCGGCCGCCCTCTGAGTAAAAAAAAGACCTAGCGTATATCGCCAGGCCTTTTTGGATATTGGAAGTAAATGTAGCCGCTTGGGGCGGCCACTGAGTGAGCCAATATATGGGGGGCTGACCAAAGTGCCTGATAACCTTATACCTAGGCCGTGTAATCTGCCCCATTTTCAGCCCGGCGTTTT
>CAYVAP010000237.1:1294-7139 GCA_964449365.1 uncultured Bacteroidia bacterium | reverse complement strand
GAATGATAGTCGATAAGCAGCTCTTGCTGCGCGGGCGGCAGCGGCAGTCGGTAGGCTAGCCCCAGTTCATCTTGATGAATGAGATGGCTGCGGTCTTCTTGTGAAAGGGCCCGCGCGATGGGATCGCCAGGATCTACCCCCCGAAAGGCAGTGGTGTCGCTGCGAAACAATTGCTGGAAAAGCTCCGAATGAGCAGGGGCATCGGCGCGACACGCCGAAAGTATCCATAACAGCCCTACTCCCAGCCAAAGCCAGGGAGAGCCAGAGCGATTGAGACGTCGTCGGAAAGACCAGGCACCCATGAGCAATCAGTCGGTATCAGTCAGTAGCAGGCATGAGCAGCCATCATATCGATTGACTGGGCCTATATCCACAAAGATAAGACGCAGCAGCCAATATCAAATGCACCTCGCATCATTGACTGAGGGAGTCGGTGGCCATCATGAGCTTCACGGTGAGAGAATCCAAGGCATCTTCGTACCAGTCGCCATTGCTCAAGATGATCACCCCCTGCTGCTTGGCTGGCTCGGCGTACATGCGGGCACTCATGCCAAACTCAGGGCCACGTAGCCCTAGCAGGGGGCGATTGCCCAAGGTATCGTAGCGCCAGCCCAAGGCCTGCCCTGGATTGGCCGCCGGGTAAGAGACCATCTGCATATCGACCCACTGATCCGGGCTGATGAGGGCTTCGCCATTGTACACCCCACCCTGAATCATCGCCTGCCAAAATCGCCCCAGGTAATTCAAACTGATCCGAAGCTGACCACTCGGGTAAATCGGATAGCCGATCCGCTCTTGTGGAGAAGGGCTTCCGCCTTGCCATCGGTAGGGGCGAGCGAGCTGATCGGGCGATAAGTCGCTCAAAAACCAAGACACGCTGGTGTATCCAAGCTTTTGAAACAGACGAGTCTTGCAATAAATATCAAAATCGATGCCCGTGACTGCCTCCACCACGTAGGCTGCCAAGGCCAAGTTGACCCGAGCGTACTGGTACACCTTGCCAGGGCGCTCAGCGGTAAAATTGCTGGGATGGTAGTAAAGCCCTTCGGGCGTCAGATAATTTTCCAGAAAACCCCGCAACCGCAGCTGTGGATCTCCTGCTCGATAGAGCGTGTCGATCACCTCACCCCGGTCTTTCAGGCCAGAGACATGGCTGAGTAGCATGCGCAGTGAGATCCCGGCGCTGGGAAACAAAGGGTGCGCCAATTCGAAAGGGAGAATGCCACGTAGATCGGCATCCAAACTCAAGCCTTTGGTCTCGCACATCTCTAGCACGGCGACCGTGGTAACGATCTGAGCAGTAGGCCCTAGCCGAAAGCGGGTGGAGGGATCTGTCTGTCGCTGCTGATCGATGTCGGCAAAGCCATAGGTCTGAGCCCAGTCGATGCGACCTGCGCGGATTATGCCAATAGCTAGCCCCGGAATTTGATGCTCCGTGATGAGCGAATCGATGTAGTCGCTCACAAAAAAGCCGTAGTTGGAGGCCGATTGACTCGACGAAAGAGAGAGAGGCGGAGGAGGCGTAGGGGCCGACTCATCACAGCCCAGCAAAAGGGTCAGGATGAATATCAGCACAGGTACCTGGAAACGCTGCTTCATGCATTGATTATTATGGCGATGTATCAAAACATAACCTTATTTCAAATTTACACAAAAGGAGAGGAAAAATCGCAAATAAAAAAAGCTGACCCTCTCGGGTCAGCCTCCTTACCAAAACCTCAACACAAAAGTTTATTGCTTGAGAAAAGATATTTGTCTATTGCCGTAGTTGGCGCTGCGCAGAGACACCAGATAAACTCCACTAGCCAAATCTTCTAAATTAAAAGTTAATTTAGTGATTCCACCGTTTAAAACCAAGGCTTTTTGTCGGAGTTGTTTCCCTTGAGGGTTAATCAGTTGAATTTGCAGGGAGGACGGTCCAGGTAGAGTCAGGCTAATGCTGATTTCGTCTTTTGCCGGGACGGGAAAAATATTCAACAGCGAAAACTGTTCGCTGGTTGACAGTTTTCCTCGCTGCACCTCCGAATAAGCATGCAAGCCCTCAGGTTGGGGTTGGTACAATCGATAATAATACCAGGTTTCGGCCTCTACTGCCCGGTCGGCGTACTGAAAGTGGGCCACTGACCCCGTGCGTTGGCTAGGCTCACTACTCTCGCCGATGGGAGAAAAATGCTCTCCATCGACAGAGCGCTCGATCGAATAGGGTAGGAGCGTAGCTGCCCCTTCGCCAATCTCCCACTCCAGGCGCAGATGGTCGGTCATGGCCTCGACCCCAAATGCCAGTAAGCCAGTGGGCAGGGGACAGTTGGGGCCTATCTCAAGGGCCATGGTATCGGCACAGCCATCGCTTCCGGTAGCAATCACCAAGTAGGAGCCCGGCGCGGCATTGCTCAGGGTAGGCCCCGTTTGCGGCGGATTTACCTCCCAAGCGTAGCTGACTCCGTTGCCGGTGGCACTCACCGTGGCGCTACCATCTGGCGCAGTACAAGTCGATGCCTCCTCGATGTTGTCGATGCTCAGTAGGACCGGAGAGCCTGGACCAGCAATGCTCACCGTGGTGCTCGCCACGCAGTTGTCCTGGTCGGTCACGGTCACCACGTAGTTGCCTGCAACCAAGTTATCGGCTACCGGGCCGCTTTGCGGTGGCGTGGTATTCCAGGTAAAGGTGTAGGGGCCGTTGCCGCCCGAGGCCGTCATCGCTGCGGTGGCAAAATTCTCGCAGTCGGGGGTGGTTTGACTTTGGAGGGCAGGTAAAATCTGGGGGGCCTCTGGCACCGTCGCTTGCACGGTGGCCTCACAGCCCGCCTGATCGGTGATGGTAACCGAATAGGTACCCGCTGCCACCGGGCCGATGCTAGCCGTGGTGGCTCCGTTGGACCAATTGTAGCTCGCGTTGCCCGAGGCACCGCTAACGGCCACCGCAGCGCCACCATCATTGACCCCAAAACACGAGATGGGCGTGATGCTGCTCAGATACGCACTCATGGTCCCCGGCGTCTGGCCGACCTGAGCGACCGTTGTTTCGCTACAACCAGTGTTGAGATCATTCACCTCGACCTGATAGCTACCAGGAGCCAGGTTGCTGATGCTGTTGGATGTGGCCCCCGTACTCCACAGATAATCATAAAAGCTAGATCCGTTGCTCACTACCACCGAGGCGCTGCCGTTGGGCACACATCCGGCGGGGCTGCTGTTGGGGGTGAGGAGCAGGTCATTGACGGTGACCGTGTAGCTCGTCTGGTCGGAGCAAAAGCCCGAAGGGCTGAGGGCAAACAACTGATAGGTGGTCGTGGCGCTTGGCTGAGCTTGCACCGTAGCACTGGTATCGCTGCTCAGTCCGGTAGCGGGTGACCATTGATACGCCGTTGCTCCGCTGGCACTCAGCGTGATAGGGCCTGCTCCTGCACACAGCGAGGTCGGTCCGGTAACCGCGATATCGGGGGTAGCCTCGATGATAAAGGGGAGGGTATCGGCCACAGATAGGCCGCAGCAGTCGGTGCGATATTGCAGCAGGATGTCGAAGGTATCAGCCGTAGCGAAGGTAACTGGGTTGAGGGTCTGATAGACGGTGCCATCGTAGACCCAAGTGCTGGCGGCGGTGTCGAGTTCCCAGCGGTATCCATATCCGCTAGAGCTATAGACCGCCGTCAAACTCGCATCGCTGCCCACGCAAAGCCGGTAGTAGCCATCTTCGAAGGGCGCACTAGTCGCTGCCTGAGGGACAGGGCTAGCCGAAGATTGGATATAGACGAAATCTTCGAAGAGCTGGCCATCGACCACTACATCGTAGCGTCCGGGCAGGCCATAAGATACCGTGGCGCTATTTCCCCCTTGCAGGCCCGGCGGATCAGCCGAGGGGCCCATGTTCCAGATCACGTTGTTGGCCGTGTAAAAGGTGCAATTGGCGTCGATGCAAGCGACATTTTCCATATCGATCACTGACTGCCCCGCCAGGTTGAAGGAGGTATCGCTGCTGGTCAGCGTCAGGGACGTACCGCCATCTTGGTAGAGGGCCAACGCCTGACCAGCCGCCCCATCTCCGCCTCGTCCGCCATCGCCGCCGTCGCCGCCCAGGCCACCGTCGCCGCCGTCCAAAATTTGACTCGAAAAGAGGGTGCCTCCGTTGCCGCCGAGGCCACCATTTCCCCCTTGACCGCCCGCGCCGCCTAGGCCACCGTTGCCAGGGTTGCCTGCGTCGAGAAAGCAAGAGCTGAGATAGCCACCGGTGCCATTGTTGGATAGATACACTGCGAAAGATCCGCCTCCGCCTAGGCCTCCACTTCCTCCAGAACCACCTTCGCCGCCGCCGCCGCCGCCACCGCCGCCGTTACCAGCGCCGTCGTCGCAAAACACACAGCCCCGCCCTCCGCCACCGCCGCCGCCGTTGCCGCCGCGCCCGCCTCGGCCCTCTCCACCTGCGCCCGCCTGCGCGCCGGGCGCAAAGTATCCACCGATAAAGTTACCCGCCGGACCCGCCGGACCAGCAGTTCCGTTTAGGCCATCCTGGCCATCGCAGCCGTTGTAGCCGCTTTGACCTGTATTGCCGCCGCCGCCGCCTTGGGAGTGGTTGGGAGGGTTACAATAAGGCTGAGCGCCGCCGTTGTTCACGCCACCTCCGCGTGCACCCTGGCCGCCCGCATTATCTGCCTCACCGCCGCATCCGCCGCCGCCGCCACCCCCGCCAGCTCGGTAACTGGTAGAGGTGCTGCCGTTGAAGCCATTTCCTCCAGGGTTACAGCAACTAGAAGACCCTATAAAGCCATCCTGGCAGCAACTAGCACCATCACCGGGGTCCTGGCCGCCTTGTCCGCCTAAGCCGAAACCCGAGCCAGCCCCATTGCCACCATTGCCTCCCAGCCCGGGATCATCCTGGTCGTCTAGATCGCCAGCCAGCCCGTTTTGACCATTGCTGCCATCAGCCCCATCTTGGCCCGCGACGCCATCCTGCCCGTTGCCCGCGTTGCCCGGCAGCACCTGGCAGCGCACCACGTGGTAATCGCTGCAACTCGTGAGGTGCAGGCCGTAGGTGCTCATGCCGGGCTGATTGGCATCTGCGGTGGTGATGGTGAGATCTTGCAGGCGAAACCCCACCACCGTGTTGAGTTCGAAGGCCACCAGGCGCTGCGCGTTGGCCGGGCCTGCCGGATTGAGGGAACTGCGTCGGATCTCGGTAGCCCCGGCCGTGCTGACTTTTTCCCAGTTGTTGCCCGCGTCGAAGCCGCCTTCCAGGGTGATGTAGTTGGGCAGATAGGTGATGGGCTGGTCGAGCAGGTAGAGGCCCTGGTCCATCTTGACTACCAGAGGGACGCAGGTGGCTTGTTGTAAGGCATCGCTGAAACGAGCCGGGTCCTGCTGGGTGCCTGCCCCCGAAGCGCCGGGGCTGACGTAGATGACGTTACACAGGTTGGCGCTCGGGGTGACCACGCTGACCGTGGTGGAAACCTGGTTGGTACAGCCGACGTTGTTGGTTACCGTTACTGCGTAGGTGGTGCTGGTCGTGGGCGAAACCGTGATGGTAGGGGTGGTGGCGCCATTGCTCCACAGGTAGCTGAGGGCCGTGGGAGCATTGGCGGTGAGGTCGAGGCTGTTTCCGGCGCAAACTTGCGCGATAGGGGGGCCGATATTGACCGGGGGAGGAGTGCGTAGCTCTACCAGTACATCTTCCTGCACCCGGCAGCCGCCTGGCAAGTAGGCCGTGACCACATAGCTGGTGTTGGTAGTGGGAAAAGCCAAAGGGTTGGCGATGGTAGGGTCTGAGAGGCTGGCCGTAGGAGTCCAGCGTATGCTATCAGCCACCGGGGTGGAGGAGGCCAGCAAACTCACGGTATCGCCCTGGCAGAGCAAC
>CAYVAP010000237.1:0-1284 GCA_964449365.1 uncultured Bacteroidia bacterium | reverse complement strand
AGCAACTGATCGGGTCTGGCGTTGATCACACCGGCAGAGGGGTCGACGTTGACGGTGAAGGCATAGGTGGCCGAGCCAGTGATGGGGCAATGGTCGTCGGTAACCGTTACCGTAAAAAAATTACGCCCGGTGTCAGCGGGGGTGGGCGACCAGCAAAAGCGGGCCGTAGGGACCACCGTGCCATTGCCACTGATGGTCAAGATGCCCCCGGGAATGCCGTTGTTCCACGTGGTGGTGATCTGATCACCGTCGGGGTCGCTGATGAGGATGTCGAAGCAAAGCTCCGCCCCCACGCAAAAATCTACCGCGTAATCGACGGTGTCGCCGTCTACGCCCGAGGCGATCGGCGGTGCGTTGTTACAGTTGATCACGCTAAACTGCATGTCGCGCACCGTCTCGCCGATTTTTGTCCCATTGCGATACTCTTCCACCAAGACGCAGATCACCCCAATCTGCACCTGATTGGGGGTAAAGGTGATCTCACCCGTGAGCGAATCGATGCTGATACCCATGAGAGAGCTCAACGGGTTGCCCGCCGAAAAGCCTGCTGCATAATCCACGGGCAGGCCGATATCCTGCATGCAATTGGTCAGAGAGAAGCGAAGCTCATCGCCATCGCGATCGGCCACGCCGTGATGATAAGTCACCGGTTGGTTGACACAAACGATCGGCGTGGGCAGGTTGTTGAAAATCGGAGAGTTGTTGCAGGGCACCACCGTGTTGTCGAGTGTGGCGGGCACATAAGTCGACTGGTTGCCCGGATAATCGAGGGTGGTGATGGCAAAGTTTCGGCAGCAATTGGCCCAGCCGAGTTGCCAGTCGCTACAGCCACTGGGCAGGTTGAGGGTGCCAGTGTAAAGGTATTGCTGAATGCCAAATTGGCTACTGCCGCCCCCACAAGCACTGGTCTCGGTAGGGCAAAGCGGCGTAACGTCGATGGCAGATCCTACCTGAGAGAGGTTGATCGAGGCATTGACCCCACAGGCGTTGGATCGGTAATCCAATGGCTGAGTAGTCAGCGGATTGATGCCGGCACAATCGCGAAAAAAGGTCAAGGATACCTGATAGGTGTTAGGGCCGGTACACGTGTAGGTGATGTCGGCCCCCATGGTGTGGGTAGCCCAACTTTGCAGAGGTGCAAGGCTGCTGAGCAGGAAGCAAAGGGAACCCAAAAGGCAGGTGAGACGGGTAGCGAACGGAATCATACGCTGAAGCTGTTGTGGGCAAACACTAAGTAAGGCGAGAAAAATAACTTCCCTAATTCGGTTAGAGATCTCGTTCCAG
>CAYVAP010000236.1:2045-7155 GCA_964449365.1 uncultured Bacteroidia bacterium | reverse complement strand
CCACGCAGGCCGAGTACCAGTACTACCAACTTCGGGTGGAGCCGCTGATGTGTGAGACGCCTGCTGGGCTGCAATTTTTGCTGATCAAGGCTGACACCTGCGCCCCCGATAGCTTCAGCTACACCGCTTGCCTCAATCCCTACGCCACCGAGCCTTTGGAGGTCTTTTGGGAAAATCCTGTGCCCGGCGAGACCTATTTGATCCAGGTAGATGGCTATGACGGCAACATTTGTGCCTTTAGCCTGAGCCTCGATGGCTTTGGCGGCGACACCCGCAGTGAGCTGGATCTGCGCCGCATGCGCTACGACCCCAACCACCCCAAGCCGGATTTTTTGGAGGCCAATCTGCGGGGAGACTTCATCAACAATGCCGTTACCTTGCAGTGGCGCAGCAGTACCCGCGAGGATGTGTCATTTTTTCTGATCGAGCGCGTGCGGTGGGGTTCCCGAGATTCTACCCTTTCGGGCACGGTCGTTGGGTTGGTAGAGGCCACCGATTTGGTCGGCAGCCAGGAGTCGGTCGAGTATCAATACACCATCGACAAGGCTTTTCAGGACGAGCAGCGCTATTGCTATCAGGTGGTCAAAGTGGACGCAGACTTACGTCGCGCTTACTCCATGCCGATCTGCCTGGAGGCCGATCTGATCGAAGATTTTTTCATCAGCGAGGTCTTTCCCTATGAAAAAGAGCCCCCCGGCGTCTATGCCATCAAGTACATCAACCGCAAGCGTCAGGACCTGACCTTCGAGGTGTACGATGCCGCAGGAAGCTACCTCAAGGGCTACACTCGCAAGCGAGAGCCCCTTACCGATGGGATCATTACCATCGACATGCGCGAGTATGCGCCCGGGGAATATTTGCTCAAAGTGATCGGCAAGCGAGGAAGCTATCAGCGGCCCTTCTTGGTAAAATGAGACTCACCTATATGAACGGCTAGGGGTATAAGGGAATAAGGTATAAGGGTATCAGGCACTTTGGCCAGCCCCCCCATATTGGCTCACTCAGTGGCCGCCCAAGCGGCTATCTTTACTTTGAACCGCAAAACTAATGACTAGTCTGCCCGTGCCCGCACACTTACCACCTGGCATCACACGATTGGTCAATATGTCGCTTCAATTACTCAGGAGGAGCAAACCAAATGGCGCGCTTTACCGTTTGTGATATTGTATCTTCGGAACATACCATTGATCTTTTGATAACATGAGCTTAAAAGAAATTGCGCGGAAACTGGCCAGTTGGTTGCAACCTGGCGGTTCTCGGCGCCCTCAACCAGCGCTTCGCCCTATCCCCGTCAACCGTCGGCCTCCCTTTCAGCGCTAGCCATATCGCAAAGACTTTTTGGTAGCTTGGGAATGGAGTTTTGTGAGCGACGCCCACGATTGTGGGCGTCGTATTTTTGCATCTCGTGAAAGATCGCGGCGTTTTTTACGGGAAATTTGTAGCTTTGTTGTAAAGAACTTCTACGCTTGAAGCCTCGCCTCCTCAGAGCCGCTTTGTTGACAGTGGCGGTCATCTTGTGGCTGATTTTGCTCGTCTATCATGTCGCCGCAAACCTGTCCGAGCTACACCCTGTCATGCCCCTGCCGATCGCCGTGGGCGACCTAGGTTATCGGCTGGCATATACCGCCTTTTAGCTGACCACTGCGCTGTTTTTCGACCGCTTCTTCAATGACATCGAAAAGCTGCACGTGACCACTATGCTGTGGCGGCAGCTCATAACTGGTATAGGTGGGATCGGCATCGTGGTGCTGGTTGCCTTTGCCAACCTTTACAGCCAGGCGCTGGCCTCGCGTGGTATCCACGCGGTGCTGACGGCGCTGTACCACAGCCTGTCATTTTACGCCATGGTGGTATTTTTCCTCTCGGCGGTCTTCATTTTCCGGCGCTTTATCCTCTACCCCCGTACGCGCCGCAAAGTGCTGGCCTGGCAGGTGATGCTCGGGTTTTTGGGGCTTGGGCTGCTGCTGCAGGTATTTACCGATGACTCGATTGTGCTCGTGGTCATCTATGTGCTGTTTCTGATCCTCTCGTTGATCCTCTCGGCCAATGTACGCTGGATTTCTTACCTCAACTTTAACCAAAAGCTGCGCGCCCTGGGGCTGTTTACCCTGCTGACCTTGGTGATCGCCACTTACCTCATCGCGGCGGTGCGCCTGCCCGAGCAGTTGGGGATCGGCTACGCACGGGTAGTGATGCCCGTTTTTCTGCTGTTTGTGGTGAGCTTCACCCTCTGCTACAGCCTGATGTCTATCCTGGTCTTGTTTTTCAACCTGCCAACCTCCTCCCTTTTCGAGCGGGAGAGTGTGGAGATTGTGTCTTTCAACAAGATCAATCAGGCCATTCAATCCAATCTGGACTTTAGCGACATCATCACTACCCTGCTCGATGCGAGCCTGATGGCCTCGAATGCCCAGGCAGGCTGGATCGAGATGCTCGACGAGCATGGTACCGAGGTGCGCGTGAGCAAAGGCATCAGCCACAATGAGATTTATGCGCTCACCGATCAGCAAGAGCTGATCCACAAGGTCATTCAGGATCAGAAGCCCATGCTGATCCGCAATACCCGCAAGCTGCGCAGCTTTCGCACCACCAACAGCCGCTATCGCTGTATGCTGGTGGTGCCGATCATCAGCAGTAGCAAAGCCTACGGCGCAGTGTACGTGGTCAATGAACTAGCCAACTCGATGGAGGATGTCACGGTCAGCTCGCTGACATCCTTTGCTGAGCAGACGGGCATCGCCCTGGAAAATGCTCAACTGATCAAAAACTCCATTGAGGTGGAGCGGTATCGCGAGCAACTCAAAATTGCCCAAGAGGTACAGCAAAAGCTCTTGCCTCAATCTCTGCCCTCAGACCAAGCCATCGAATTTGTGGCGCGCAGCGAAACTGCCTACGAGGTAGGCGGCGACTACTTCGACGTGGTGCGCCCGCGCCCCGATCTGTATCGGGTGGCGGTGGGAGACGTGTCAGGCAAAGGGACCACGGCGGCTTTTTACATGGCCGAGATCAAGGGTATTTTTCATGCCTTAGCCCAGCTAGACCTATCTCCCCGGAAGTTTGTGACCACTGCCAACCAGGCTCTGTCTGAATGCATGCAGCCAGGCTTTTTCATGACCCTCACCTATCTGCAGATCGATACCAGCCGACGTCAAGTGCAAATGATCCGAGCGGGGCATTGCCCCACCCTGTACTACCAAGCCGAATGCCGAGAGGTGCGCATGCTGCGCAATGGCACCCTCGGCTTGGGGATCGTGCGCAATGCCAGCTATGATCGCTACCTGCGCGAGGTCGATACCCTCACCTATCAGCCGGGCGATGTGAGGGTGCTCTACACCGACGGGATCAATGAGGCCCGTAGCCCTAGCGGAGAGGAGTTTGGCTACGAGCGCCTGCAAACGGTGATCGAGCAGTACTGCCATCAGGAAGCAGACGAGATGGCCAATGCCATCGTCAGCTCAGTCAAGGATTTTGTCAGCTCAGATCTACAAGATGACTATACCGTCCTGATTATCAGGTTTGCATAACCATCACCATTCGACCGACGTATCAATCACAGGAGATGGAAATCAAAGAATACGAACGAGAGGGGTTTGTTACCCTGATTCCACTGGGCGACCTCGATGCCAATTCCTCAGTTCACCTAGATGGTAAACTTCGCCAATTGCTCGACGCCGAGAAGGCCAATATCCACATCGATTGTAGCCAGATTCCTTACATCTCCAGCCCCGGCTTGGGCGTATTCATCTCTTATTTGGATGAATTGAACAACTTGGGAGGAAAGTTTGTCTTGTCCGCTGTGGCCGCGAACGTTGCAGATGTCTTTACGTTGTTAGGACTGGATCAACTAGACAACCTGATTCTTCTGCGCGAAGAGTCTGAGATCGGACCTTATTTTGAGCAGTGATGAAAGCATATTTGAGAGTAAGGTGTAACAAAAGGTATCTAGCCACCATTCGCGACTTCGTGCGCTCCCGGCTAGAAGACCTCGACGTGACGGGAAAAGTATCCAGTCAAATTGTCCTGGCCGTGGATGAAGCTTGTGCCAACTGTATGATCCACCAGCATCAGTGCGACAACTATTCCACCATTGAAGTAGCCATCTACCGTGAAGATGGGGTCCTCTACACCGAAATCAAGGATACTGGCAAAGCCTTCCCCCTTCACGAGTACAAGCCCAAGCAGATCCATGAGATCGTCAAAAAACGCGGCAAAGGGGGCCTGGGCATCAACCTGATTCATCGCATCATGGATGAAATCAAGGTCGAAGAAAAGCATGACTACTTTATCTACAAGCTGGGTAAACGGGTAGCTACTCCAGAAATGATCTACCACCCCAATCACAATCGTATCGCTTAGATTGCTCCCTTTCGCCTGTTTTTCATGTGCTTTCGCTAGACTACTGAGTGGGTAGTGGCAATTGTGGTTGCTCAAAGTTGGCTTTTAGCCGCAAAAAATAGATTTTTAACGCCCGGATCGCTGATTCGGGCGTTTTCATTTGAGGTCGGCGACATGAGTAGCTTTCTTCGTTCGCGGGTACGTAGCTTTGGCTATGCCTTTCGGGGCATCGCGACCCTGTTTCGCGAGCAAGTCAATGCGCGGATTCATCTCTTGGCCGTGATCCTGATCACGGGGCTAGGTCTGTGGCTGGGCCTATCGGCGAGCGAATGGTGCGATATCGTCATCTGCATGGCCCTGGTCATCATGGCAGAAGCCATCAATACCGCCCTCGAGTACCTGGTCGATCTGGCTTCACCTGAATACCACGTCCTCGCTGGCAAAGCCAAAGATGTGGCAGCGGCGGCGGTGCTACTGAGTGTGATCTTTTGCGCGGTGGTGTGGGCCCTGATTTTTGTGCCTAAGTTGTATGCTGTGAGTTTTGGGTTTTGGGTTTTGGGTTGTGAGTTTTGAGTTGTGGGTTGTGAGTTTTGAGCTTTGGGTTTTGGGTTGTGGGCTTTGGGTTTTGAGTTTTGGGTTGTGAGTTTTGAGTTTTGAGTTTTGGGTTTTGGGTTTTGGGTTGTGAGTTTTGAGTTGTGGGTTGTGAGTTTTGAGCTTTGGGTTTTGGGTTGTGGGCTTTGGGTTTTGAGTTTTGGGTTGTGGGCTTTGGGTTTTG
>CAYVAP010000236.1:0-1945 GCA_964449365.1 uncultured Bacteroidia bacterium | reverse complement strand
TTTGGGCTGTGAGTTTTGGGCTGTGAGTTTTGGGCTGTGAGTTTTGGGCTGTGAGTTTTGGGCTGTGAGCTGTGAGCTTCGAGGAGGGGGGGACGTTGATGGTCTGCTGCGCCTGCGACTTGCGGGTAACAATCTTCGAACCACGAACTGCGACCCGGATCTCCGTTTTACTACGCTTGGGTATTACTCCGAACCACGCACTTACTCATTCTACTTCGGACTACGAACTCCAAACTGCATTATGCTGTCCCTTCTTACCTTCATTCCGCTGCTGGGTCTGCCCCTGATGGCGCTGCTGCCTGATCGTCAGGATCGGCTGCATCGCTGGTTGGCGCTAGGGCTGACCCTGGCGCAGTTGCTGCTAGTGCTGTTTGGGTTGCTGCCTGCCCACCTAGCGGGTAGCGAGCCCATCAATGGCATGGCGCTCTCGGTGGTGGAGCAGTACCGCTGGATCAACGTGGAACTGGGTGGCCTAGGCCTGATCAAAATCGACTACGTGATGGGTATCGATGGGCTGGGCCTCATGCTGGTGCTGCTCACCGCTATCGTGATGCCTATCACCGTGCTATCGAGTTGGCACATCGAGCAACGGCCCAAGGCCTACTTCATGCTGCTGATGCTGCTAAATACCTCTTTGCTGGGGGTCTTTGTCTCGCTTGACTTTCTGCTCTTCTACATCTTTTACGAGCTGATGCTGCTACCGATGTTCTTCCTCATCGGAGTCTGGGGCGGGGCCAAGCGTGAGTACGCTGCGCTGAAGTTTTTTATCTATACCCTCTTCGGCTCAGTGTTTATGTTGCTGGTGTTGATTGGCTTGCTTTTCAGCTTTACCGATCCTGGGGCTTCTGCCCTGGCCGCAGAGCCCGTCTACACCCTCAACCTCACCCACATGATGACAGTGGGGGCCGACGGGCAGATCGCCAACCTGATACCTGGCAGTATTTTTGACTTTGGGCAGGTCATTTTGGGCTACGATGCCCGCCTGCTGGCCTTTGTGGTGCTGTTTGTGGCCTTTGCCATCAAGCTGCCCATGGTGCCGCTGCACACCTGGCTGCCCGATGCCCACGTCGAAGCGCCTACTCCGGTGTCGGTGGTGCTGGCTGCGGTGCTGCTCAAGGTGGGCGGCTATGGGCTGCTGCGTCTGGGTTTCGGCCTATTTCCTGAAGCAGCCGAGCACTTTGCCTGGGTGATCGGCTTGCTGGGCGTCATCTCCATCGTCTATGGCGCGCTGGTAGCCATGGGACAAACCGACCTCAAGCGCCTGATCGCCTATTCTTCGGTGTCGCATATGGGCTACGTACTGCTGGGGCTGGCCAGCCTGGAAGTGATCGGCCTTACCGGGGCAGCTCTGCAACTCTTCACCCACGGGCTGACCTCAGCCCTGCTCTTCCTACTGGTGGGCGTGATCTACGATCGGGTACACGACCGTACCATCGCGCACTTTCGCGGGCTGTGGGGCCTGATGCCCTGGTATAGCTTTTTTGTGCTGGTGGGATTCTTCGCCTCGCTGGGGCTGCCGGGCTTTGCGCCTTTCATTTCGGAGATCATGGTCTTCATGGGCGCATTCACTGGCGCAGCCAAAACCAGCGTCATCCCCTTCTGGATGCCCATCGTGGGGGCGCTGGGAATTTTGTTGGGGGCAGTATACTATCTGCGCACCTATCGGCAGATGTTTTTTGGGCAATTCGACCCCGAGGGCGGAAGCAACTGGCGACCCAAGCTCAGCGACCTCACCCCCCGCGAACACCTGATGCTAGGCACACTGGCCTTGCTGGTGTTACTATTTGGCCTCTTCCCTTCCCTGATCATCGACCTGATGGACGCTGACTTGGCCAGAATGGTCGAGACGCTGCGGAGGAATGGATGAAGGGTAGATGGGCTAATAGGGGGAATGTGAACGGCGAAAAAACCGCCCTGACTAGTCATTAGTTTCGCGGTTGAAAGT
>CAYVAP010000235.1:0-7201 GCA_964449365.1 uncultured Bacteroidia bacterium | reverse complement strand
AACGCGGCTGATTTGGCTGCTACCACAGTAGATATCTACGTGGATCTGAAGACTGACACTGTGAAATTCGACGACGTCGATTTCCGTACGGCGCTGCCTTTCACCGACTTGCCTACGGGTTATGAGATCGACATTGTGATCGCAGGCCCCAGCAGCACCGCGATCGATGATGCGGTAGTAGGGACTTTCCCTGTAACCCTCGTGGATGGCGAGAGCTACTACGTGATCGCACAAGGCATCCTGCCTGGCAACGAAGGCGACTACGACACCATGACCAACATGGGTGAGACTGGATTCACCCTGGTAGCAGAAGCTGCTGCGCAAGAAGCAGCCGCCAACGCCAGCGAATTTGACCTGAACGTATTCCATGGCTCCAGCGACGCACCTGACGTGGATGTCGTGGTCAATGGCGACTTCAGTAATGTGCCCATTACCGACCTGACCTACAAGGAGTTCACCGGCTACATTCCCCTCGCCCCAGCCGTGTATCAGTTGGGCGTAGGCGCTAGCACCGTAGCGGGACCTGGCGATGTATTGGCTACCTTTGAAGCAGATCTAAGCAGCGCCGCTGGTGGAGCTGGGCTGATTCTGGCTTCGGGTTTTCTTTCCCCTCCCGACAACAACGACGGTCCTGCTCTCGGCCTGCTCTTCGTACAGCCCAATGGCGACGCGACCCTGCTAAGCACGGTGACCAGCATCCGCGAGGTGGAGATAAATAACGAACTGATCAGCGTGTATCCTAATCCTGCTAGCGGAGCGGCCTTTCTGACCTATCAGGTAAAGGAAGCAGGCGCAGTATCAGTAGAAGTATTTGACGCGCAAGGTCGGGCCGTCTTGCGTCGCAGCATGGAGCAAGTACCTGGCGACTATGACATGACCATTGATACCGATGGGCTCAGCGCGGGTCTGCACATCCTGACAGTAACCACCCAGAGCACTCGCTCGACCCAGCGCTTGATTGTCAAGTAGTGGGTGTTTTTTCTGGATAAATCCAGAGCGTTCATCATTAGTCCCCTTGGCTCACAGCTGAGGGGACTTTCTGTTTGAAGAAAATCCGGGCGAGGGGGAAGGTAGAATATTAAAGAAAATCTATGTAAAACAGAATGTCGCCAATCCTGTTTGAATACCCCTCTGATAGTCAATACTTTGAGCCTTTGATAATGACAGTCATTACTCCAATTCCTCAATTTTTCGTGCCAACAAAATCTCAACAAAGTAAGCCAGCTTGCGCTTGAACCAATGTAGTTTAGTTTCAAATTACATATGTTTCTTTTTTGAAACTTTTGCTCGTTCTTCCCTTCCGACTAATCACATTCAATTCATTTCCCATGAAACGATTCGTTTCTCTCATCGTGTTAGGGATGCTGTACGCATGCCTTAGCAGCACCTTAATGGCCCAGACGGCCAAGGTGCAGATTATCCACAACTCGCCAGACCCGCTAGCGGCTTCGGTTGACATCTACGTCAATGGCTCAGTCGCGGTACCAGGACTGGATTTTCGCGAAGCTACTGGCTTTATCGATTTGCCGATCAATGCCACGGTAGCCGTGGGCATAGCTGGCACCCCTGCGCCTATTCCTGGCACTGACTCCACCCTCAGCCTGACCGCCAACGAGACCTACGTCTTCATCGCCAATGGCTTGGCAGACACCACCAACTACAATAGCACGGTGGCCAACGACAATGGCCAAAGCATCGGCTTTCAGATCACCCAATTTGCAGGGCACGACACCACCACCACGGCAGGCAGTACGGCCATCACCGCCGCTCACGGCTCGACCGACGCGGACAGTGTGGACGTCCTGGCCAATGGCGGGGTGCTGGTCGATAACATTTCCTACCCAGTAACCGCAGGGCCGCTGACGGTGCCCACCGATCTCTACCTGCTACAGGTGACGCCTTACGACGACAACAATACCATCGTACTGGGGGCTACCTTCATCGCTGACCTGGCTGGCCTCAACCTCGATGGCGAGGGTATCGTGGTATTTGCTTCGGGCTTCGTCGATCCTGCCAACAACGCCAATGGCCCAGGCTTCGGGCTGTTTGCTGTTACCCGCCAAGGAGGCCAAGCCGTGGCACTGCCTACCACTGGCCTGGCGCGCGGCCAGATCATCCACAACGCGGCTGACCCTGCGGCGGCGCTGGTGGACGTGTACGTCAACACCCTGACTGATACCATCAAGTTTGACGATGTGGCTTTCCGCAGTGCCACCACGTTCTTGAACCTGCCCAGTGGCTATCCGCTCGACATTCGCATCAACCTGCCCACGAGCACGGCCATCGACGATCAGCCCGTGGATACCTTTGCCTTCGCGGCAGCCGATAGCGAGACCTACGCCATCGTCGCCAATGGGGTGCTCGATCCCACTAGCTTTGACCCTAACCCTGATGCGGTAGCTACTGACTTTACCTTGCTGGTGGAAGCAGGCGTGCGCGAAGCCGCCGTCAACGCTGGCGACGTGGACCTGAAGATTTTGCACGGCGCCACCGATGCACCCTCGGTCGGCGTCAACGCCAACGGAGCTACCGTGGTACCCACGGCTACCTACACAGATTTCACCGGCTACCTGAGCGTGCCCCCGGCTGCGTACGTATTCGACGTGACGCCAGCCAACACCCCCGGTACCGTCATCGCTGGCTTTTACGGCGACCTGAGCGGCCTGGCAGGCGGAGCTGCTACCGTGTTTGCTTCGGGCTTCCTCGACCCGAGCACCAACCAATCCGGTGAAGCCTTTGGCCTCTTTGCCGCCTTGCCCGACGGTACGGTGATCGAATTGCCTCCCGTGGGCAACGCCCGCGCCCAGGTGATCCACAACTCAGCAGATCCTGCCGCTGCGGTGGTCGACCTCTACGTGGACATTGTTAGCGATACCGTCAAGTTTGAAGATGTACCCTTCCGCGGAGCTTTGCCCTTCGCTGACTTGCCGGCTGGCTACGAAATCGAGATTGGCGTAGCGCCTAGCAACAGCACGGACATCACCCAATCGCTGGCGACGTTTCCGGCTACCCTGACCAACGACAGCACCTACGTGATCGTGGCGAGCGGGGTACTCGATCCGGCTAGCTTTGCCGCCAACCCCGGCGGCATCGCGACCGCCTTTACCCTGCTGATCGACAGCACGGCTCAAGAAGCGGCTGCCACCGCAGGCAACGTGGATCTGAAAGTATTGCATGGCTCGACCGACACCGATGCCGTAGGTGTCAACGCCAATGGTGCCACCGTGGTCCCTGCGGCGGCTTACACCGACTTTACTGGCTACTTGAGCGTGCCGCCTGCGGAGTATATCTTCGACGTAACGCCAGCCAACACGCCCGGAACTACCCTGGCTGGTTTTTATGGCGACCTGAGCGGCCTGGCAGGCGGAGCTGCTACCGTGTTTGCCTCGGGTTTCTTCGATCCTGCGGTCAACCAAAACGGCGAGGCGCTGGGCCTCTTTGCCGCCTTGCCCGACGGTACGGTGATCGAATTGCCTCCCGTGGGTAACGCTCGCGCCCAGGTGATCCACAACTCGGCGGATCCTGCCGCTGCGGTGGTCGACCTCTACGTGGACATTGTTAGCGATACCGTCAAGTTTGAAGATGTACCCTTCCGCGGAGCTTTGCCCTTCGCTGACTTGCCGGCTGGCTACGAAATCGAGATTGGCGTAGCGCCTAGCAACAGCACGGACATCACCCAATCGCTGGCGACGTTTCCGGCTACCCTGACCAACGACAGCACCTACGTGATCGTGGCGAGCGGGGTACTCGATCCGGCTAGCTTTGCCGCCAACCCCGGCGGCATCGCGACCGCCTTTACCCTGCTGATCGACAGCACGGCTCAAGAAGCGGCTGCCACCGCAGGCAACGTGGATCTGAAAGTATTGCATGGCTCGACCGACACCGATGCCGTAGGTGTCAACGCCAATGGTGCCACCGTGGTCCCTGCGGCGGCTTACACCGACTTTACTGGCTACTTGAGCGTGCCGCCTGCGGAGTATATCTTCGACGTAACGCCAGCCAACACGCCCGGAACTACCCTGGCTGGTTTTTATGGCGACCTGAGCGGCCTGGCAGGCGGAGCTGCTACCGTGTTTGCCTCGGGTTTCTTCGATCCTGCGGTCAACCAAAACGGCGAGGCGCTGGGCCTCTTTGCCGCCTTGCCCGACGGTACGGTGATCGAATTGCCTCCCGTGGGTAACGCTCGCGCCCAGGTGATCCACAACTCGGCGGATCCTGCCGCTGCGGTGGTCGACCTCTACGTGGACATTGTTAGCGATACCGTCAAGTTTGAAGATGTACCCTTCCGCGGAGCTTTGCCCTTCGCTGACTTGCCGGCTGGCTACGAAATCGAGATTGGCGTAGCGCCTAGCAACAGCACGGACATCACCCAATCGCTGGCGACGTTTCCGGCTACCCTGACCAACGACAGCACCTACGTGATCGTGGCGAGCGGGGTACTCGATCCGGCTAGCTTCGAAGCCAATCCCGAGGCGGTGCCTACCGCTTTCACCCTGCTGATCGACAGCACCGCGCGTGAAGCGGCTGCCACGGCTGGCAACGTCGACCTGAAGATCCTACACGGAGCCACCGATGCACCCGCCGTGGGCGTCAACGCCAACGGCGCCACCGTGGTCCCCACGGCTAGCTACACCGATTTTACCGGCTACCTGAGCGTAGCACCGCGCGAATACGTCTTTGACGTAACTCCCGGTGGAACTCCCGGCGACATCCTGGCTGGCTTTTATGGCGACCTGACGACCCTCTCCGATGGCGCAGCCACGGTCTTTGCCTCAGGCTTCCTGACCCCTGCCAACGATCAAGATGGAGAAGCCTTTGGGCTTTTTGCTGCCCTGCCCGACGGCACGGTCTTGGCCTTGCAACCCATTGGCAAGGCCCGCGCGCAGGTCATTCACAACGCTGCCGACCTGGCCGCCAACACGGTAGACATTTACGTGGACATCCTGCGCGACACCGTGAAGTTCGAAGACGTGCCCTTCCGCGGGGCGCTGCCTTTCGCCGACCTGCCCACCGACTACGAACTGGACATCGTGATCGCTGGTCCTAACAGCACCGGCATCACTGACGCCGTGGTGGGAACTTTCCCCGCCACCCTCGAAGATGGCGAGAGCTACTACGTGATTGCGCAAGGGATCCTGGCCGCGAACATCGCCAACTACGACGCCCAGACCAATGGCGCAGCCAACATCGAGTTTGGGCTGGTGCTGGAGTCTGGTGCTCGCGAAGAGGCCGATGACGCCACCATGTTCGACCTGAATGTCTTCCATGGCTCGACCGATGCCCCTGCGGTAGATATCACGGCCGATCAGGGACTGCCCCCCTTGCTGTCTAACCTCAGCTATGGCAACTTCACGGGCTACAACAGCCTGATGCCCGCGGAATATGAACTGGGTGTGGGCGCCAACCCTGTCCAAGCCATTACCGATCTGATCGCTGCTTACACGGCAGATATCTCTGGCGCAGCCGGAGGGGCTGGGTTGATTCTGGCTTCTGGCTTCCTGACTCCCGAAGATGATCCAACTGGCGCGCAAAATGGCGCTCCCTTCGGTTTGCTCTTCGTACAGCCCGACGGCAGTGCAGACCTGCTGCCCCTGGCTACCAGCATCAAAGATCTGGAGATCGACAACCGCCTGATCCGCGTCTATCCCAACCCGATGAGCGGAGCTGCTACCCTGAGCTATCAGGTGAAAGAGGCTGGTGCCGTTTCGATCGAGCTGTTCGATGCACAAGGTCGCCGCGTGATGGCTCGTCAGCAGGAGCAAGTGCCTGGCAACTACGAAACCACCCTCGACGCCCGCGCACTGAGCAGCGGGGTACATTTGGTGGTAGTTACCACGGCTAGCACCCGCTCCGTACAGCGCGTGATGGTCAAGTAAGCGATGGACAAGGCCATCCCCCACGATTTATGACAGGGGAAGACAGGTTTTTATACCTGCATCACCTCAGCCCATTGGGCTGGGGTGTGTTTTTTTTTTGGGGGGGGAAGAGATACACTGCGGGATCATTCGTTGGTCGAGGCTTGGTAGCCAAAGGAATAGATCAGGTACGGAGACTGCTCGTAGGGATTCATCAGGATGCGGCGAGATAGTCGTCCCGCTTCGTCGTATTGGTAGCGCAACCAGCCGTCTGATTCTACCTCGCCATTCCGCAGGATACGCTTTTCCACCAACAACCCATCTTGGTAGGTATAGATCGTTTCGAAGTGCAGCGTAATCTGCTCCCGCTGATAGTCGGGTGGCCCCGAGGAGCGAAAGGTGCTGCGGCGGTAGGATTCTCGCACCAGCAAGCCATCTTCGTAGGTATATTCCCGCAGGTTCGACACGCCCGGCAGCATGTTGGATGGTCTAATTTCTGTCGTCAATTGGCCTTGTCCGTTGTAATGGAAGACATGCACGGTGGTATCGCGGTGATCGTCGGGGCCGCTGGTGACGTAGGTTTTGAACTGCACCTGTCTCCGGCTATCGTAGCGATACAGTTCCCAACTGATGCCGCCCATGCCCATGGCCACGGTTTCGGGGTTGATGGCTTTGATCTCCAGCAGCTTGCCGTCATCGTCGTAGCGATAGTGGGTTTGGGTGTAGCCATCGCGCCGTTCGATGAGGCGTCCCTCGGCCATGATTAGGGTATCATCGGTGCTGCCGTAACGTAGCTTGAGCGGCGGCAGATACACCTGATCCAAAGCGCCATAGTCCAGATCGGGCGCATCGTATCGGTAGTCCCGGTCGCGCGGAACCAATTCGTAGCTACGGCGAAAAATGCTATCCCCCCGATAGACCCAAGCCATCGAATCGCGGCCTAGCAATTTGCCTTCTTGCAGCCTGACATTGACCGCTGATTGGATGCGGCCCTGCTCGTCCCAGTGAAACACGGCGGCTTTTAATCCCAGCTGATCGGGCTGTCCGCCTGCGGCGAGGTTGTTGAAGTGGACCGTCAGTGAGTCCAGCCCTGAAAGGCTGTCCAGGGGCTGGGGGAGAAAGCGCGAATAGGCAGGCTCCTGGCCATACAGGACCAGGGTGAAGCAGAAACAGAGACAAAGGTAGGTTCGCATGCTCGCTAAGATTAGGGGTAAGATTGGCTCTTCGTAAGACTCAAAAAATAACTTCTTCCTTTGGAGGCCCTGTGTAATAATTCCATTGTGGAATATCTTGGTCAAATTGGACAAACTGTCCGATGTTTTCTTTGAAATATGGGTCCACGGTTC
>CAYVAP010000234.1:5314-7253 GCA_964449365.1 uncultured Bacteroidia bacterium | reverse complement strand
GAGTGCCGGTGGTACGAGTACGGCACGGAGTGCCATGGTACGCGCCCAGCCAAATGGCTGGGCGCGTTGTGTTTGGGGGGCCTTTGCTCATGCCATCCCGTCAGTTCTCCCAGTAGTTGAGGTCTTTGTTTTTCTTTTTCTTGGCTCTCTCTACGATGGCCTGTAAGAGCCTGGTGGCGGCAATGGGATCTAATCCCACGGTGGGCAGCAGGTTTTTGGTTTGGTAATAGTCGTAGTACATCTGGCGAGCCACCATGATCCGCTCACCGCCATCGACCGGGAGAGTTTGCATGATGGCGTGCAAGGTGCGGGGGTCAAGGTTTTCTTCGGCGTAGCGCTGCTGTAAGCTGCGAGAGACATCCATGTTGACTACCGCCGTGCGTAGTTCTTCGGGGGTGTCGTAGGGGAAAATGTTGACCGAGTCGAGGGAAAACGTATCTTCGAGCATGTAGGTGATGGCATAGATGTACTGGGAGCGATCGCCCTGGTATTCTGCGAGGTAGTCTCGCACTACTAGCTTGGCGTCGTAGTAGCCCAGGTGGGTGAAAAAGAGGGTGTCACCCAAGGCCACTGGTACACTGTAAAAGCCATCAGGATTGCTCAGTACGCCCTGCCGGGTGTGATTGACCTTCACCTGAGCAAAAGGCACGGCTTCGTCGGAGCTGCGGCTGATTACCAGACCCGAGAACTGAAAAATCCGCGAATCGGTCTGGCTGTGGGCCAAGGCGGGCCAGAGCAGACAACATATTAGCAGCAAGCGTAGTTTTTGCATAGATTCTGTTGATTCCGAGCAACGAGGCTCAATGATAATGGCCATCACAAAAGTAATCGCATTACGTGCCTCGGCCAAAGGGGTTAATGAGGCCCATCTCGTCTGGCAGATGGAAAAAGCCGATGGGGCGTTGTCGTGATACCAACAAAAATGCGAATTTGACTGCTCAATGCCATGAAGTTCCGTACTGAGATCGATCTTTCTGCGTCGGTTTTGCGGCTGAGATACGCCCATCGCTTGTTGGCCATAGGAAGCTGCTTTGCTGACCGCATAGGGGAGCGCCTCGCCTTGAGCAAATTTCAAGTCAAGGTCAACCCCCTGGGTATCAGCTACAATCCGCTGTCGCTGGCCCGCCTGCTACATCTCAGCATGACGGGCGAGCGCCCCGAAGCCCACTATGCTCCCCATTTGGAAGCCTGGCACAGCTTTGACCTGCACAGCCAATTCAACCAATTGACCCGCGAAGAGTTTGAGCGGCAGGTAGCTGAGGCGTTCGACGAAACCGCTGCGTGGCTGGCTCAAACTCGCTATCTGCTCATCACCCTGGGTACGGCCTGGGTCTATCGCCACCGCGAGACGGGACAGATCGTCAATAACAACCACCGGTACGCCGACTCGACCTTCGTGCGCGAGTCGCTCAGCGTGGATGAGGTCGTCGGCGCCTGGCGCGAGCTGATTCCCCGACTACGGGCTCACAGCCCTGGCTTACAACTGATCTTGACCGTGAGCCCGGTGCGCCACACCCGCGATACCTTGCCGGGCAATAGCCTCAGCAAAGCCACCCTTCGGCTAGCTTGCCATCAGCTTTGCGAGCAACACAGCGGGGTTCACTATTTCCCCGCCTTCGAAATCATGATCGACGACCTGCGCGACTACCGCTTCTACGGAGAAGATCTTATCCATCCCTCTGCCTTTGCCGAGCAATACATCTGGGAGAAATTTACCGCATATTGCCTCGACGAAGCCAATCAAGCTCTCCTACGGCGCGTGGAGCAAATACAGCGCGATCTCAATCATCGCCCCCGGCAACCCAAGGGCAAAACTTATCGCCAATTTCTGCTACAATTGCAGCGCAAGCTCGATGCCTTTGACCCGCAAGTAGACTTTAGCATAGAGCGACAGCAGATCGATACGCTGCTGAAGGCCCTCGCCGATTGATCGACCAAT
>CAYVAP010000234.1:0-5214 GCA_964449365.1 uncultured Bacteroidia bacterium | reverse complement strand
ATTGATCGACCAATCAAAAAGACCCACCGCCAAGGTGAGTCTTTGCATGATGTAGGTTTGAACGCAGAACGCCGAACCCTAAACTCTCAACTGATGCTTATTTCTTAGGCGGATCGCCTGCATTCTGCTCGCTGCGCATCAGTTCGATCTGCTTTTCGAGGTCGGCAATACGCGTTTGCAGGTTGTTGACTTCTTCTTTGGTGGGCAACGAAAGGCGGTCCAAGGTAGACTCAGCCGCTTCGCGCAGTTTGGCTTCGAATTCTTCCTTCTTTGCATCGGTGTTGCTGAAGAAATCGTCGAGGATCTTTTTTCCTTCGTTTTCAGAGAGCTTGCCCCGACCTACCAGATCATCCACTGCTTCTTGCAGTTTTTCGGCAGTGAGAGAAGCCAGTCCGACGCTGGTGTAGAGAAATTTTTTGAATAAATCGTCCATGGGAGAAAAGTGATGAGTGCGAGGTTGGTGATTCGATTCGATTAAAGGAAAGATTGCACCAATTATGCCAAAGGCGTATGGGGCGGCTCGGTGGCTTACTGGCTAGAAAAGGGTCTGATTGGTATGACAGAGTGGCGGCTACTTGCTAGACAAAGTTCTGGTCGCATTTGCCCATCAACAAATTACCTATTTGCGCGTTGCAAGCTATACCTTTGTGGTCTTTTCGATACCGCTAACCCTGCTTGCCTTTGGCTTTACCCATACCCACTCCGCTTTCTGCCGTTAGTCAGATTTGTTCTCGTACCCTACCCAGCCCGGCTGATCCGTTGGGAGCCCGCCGTCGGCTACTCGCCTGGCTCAGTCAGTTTCCGTATGCGGCCTGGCTGGATAGCTGTGGCAGCCGCGTGGATCGCTATGGGCGCTACGAATGGCTGGCCGGAGCGGCTACGGCCCAAGCCCCTCGGCTCACGCGCTGGAGCGAGCTGCCGCTGGCGCAAGGGCGCTGGTGGCTGGGAGGGTTGCCCTACGAATTGAAGAACCGGCTGGAGCCGCGCCTGTTTTCGCGGCGAGAGCCTGCGGTAGCCTGGCCAGAGCTAGCGTTTTTTTCCCCTGAAATCTTGATCGAATGGCCCCGAGGTGCGGACCACATACACTTGCGTGGCGAGCATCCTGAGTGGCTAGCCCAGGTCGCAGCTCTGATTCAAAACGACCGATCGGCCTCCTCCTTCCAGCCGCCGTCAGTACCGACCATGCCGACCTTCGATTCTAGCTTGGATCGCTCGGCTTATCTGCGCCTGATCGAGCGGCTGCAAGAACACATCCGGGAAGGTGATTTTTACGAGATCAACTTGGCACAGGCCTACTTGGCCAAGCATCAGCTGGACGATCCTGCCTCGCTTTTTTTGGACCTGCTGGACATCTCGCCCGTGCCGTTTGGGGCGTTTTTGCGCTTTGATCATCGCTATCTGCTCTGCGCCTCGCCCGAGCGCTTCCTGCAACTGTGCGAGGGGCAGCTCTGCTCCCAGCCCATCAAGGGCACGGCTCCGCGCGGAAAGACGCCCGAAGAGGACGCGGCTCATCGCGCTTATCTTTCTCACTCCGAAAAAGAGCAGGCCGAAAACGTGATGATCGTCGATCTCACCCGCAACGATCTGCATCGTTCTTGCGAAACAGGCTCAGTCTCGGTGCCGCATCTCTTCGAAATCCAGACCTTCCCGCAGGTCTTCCAACTGGTATCGAGCGTGGTGGGGCGCAAGCGCGAGGAGCTACCCTGGCATCAGGCCCTAGCCCATACGTTTCCGCCTGGCTCCATGACGGGGGCCCCCAAGGTGATGACCCTCGAGATGATCGACCGCTACGAACCGGTGGGGCGGGGGTTGTACGCCGGATCGGCGGGATACCTCGCGCCCTGGGGCGATTTCGACTTCAACGTGGTCATCCGCTCGCTGCTCTACGATGCGGCCCGACAGCGCCTGAGCTACCACGTGGGGGGAGCGATCACTTACGACTCTGACCCTGTCCAAGAATACGAAGAAACCCTGATCAAGGCCCGAGCCATTCGTCGGCTCTTTGGCGAATCCGTATGAACCTCCTGCGAACGATCTGGCGTGGCCTGCTGCGCCGCTGGCTGCTGGCCGTGGTCTTGCTGCATGTGCTGCTTTGTTTGGGGCATTGGCGTGTAGGTCAAGACTGGGGAGGCGACTGGGCGGGCTACCTGATGCAGGCTGAAACCTTGGCTTCGGGCGACTGGGCCGCCTTGCAACAACAGACGCGGTTTCGGCAAAGTCATTCGCAGCCCCTCGACAGCCCTGACTACTATCCCTGGGGCTTCGCGGTATGGCTGCTGCCCTGGGTATGGGCCGGGAGCCTGACCATTCCTCTGGCCAAGCTGAGCCTGATCGCCTGCAACGTGGCCATTTTGGCTAGCCTGCGCGCCTGGCTGCGGCCCTATCTCACAGCGCCGGGACAAGCCGCGCTGGTCGGCTGGCTGGCAGCGCATCCCTGGCTGGTGGGTTTTCCGCAGCAGATTTTGTCCGATCTCCCTTTTTGGCTAGCCTCGATGGGCTACCTGTGGGCGGCTGATCGCTGGATATCGCATCTCGACCCTAGTCGACCCGCGATATGGCAACTCCTGGCTCTGGGGGGGCTGCTATTTCTCGCCGTATGGATGCGTAGCCAAGGGCTGGTCTGGCTGGCGACCTTGCCGCTGTTGCAGGGCGTGGCGGGGTGGCGATCAGGTAAGAGGGTCGAGGGACGGCAGTGGCTGCCCTATCTGAGCTTTGGTGTGTTGTGGTGGCTCGATCGGTGGATTTTTCCACACGGCCCGGGCTATCTGCGGTTTTTTGTGGAGCGCCCCTGGTGGGAGACTCTCCCTGCCATGGCGATTTATTATGCCAAAGTGGCATATAAGTTTTTTGAGCTGGGGCCAGCGGGTACTGCCTGGACGGAGCCGTTGGGGTTGCTGTACCTGGCGGGCACCTTGCCCTGGCTCACTTTGGGCGGCTGGCGCAGCCTTCCGCGCCATGTGGGGTGGTATTTGGCTTCGGGCCTGATGCTGGCGGTGCTGCTGGTGTACCCCTTCAAGGAGGGTTTTCGCTTTGTGTTTCCCTTGCTTCCCCTGGCGCTCTTTGCGGTGATCAAGGGAGTGGAAGGGTTGCGAGGTGGCTGGCGGCGCGTGGGTCGAGCCTGGCTACTGCTACTGATTGGCAGCAGTTTGCTGGCATCGCTGGGGGGCGTATGGGCCCCGCCTTTTCAGGCTGGCCCTCATCAGCGGGAGGCCGAGGCCGTTTGGGCGCATTTGCAACAGACGACCGAGCGCCACACGAGCATCACCTTCAGCAAGCCACGCATTCTCACCTGGCGCTGCGAGCGCCCAGCGGCCTTTGCCCTGAGTCGCCACTACCCTACCCAGCAAACCGATTTGCTATTGGTACCCTGCGATACACTCGCTAACTTGGATGCTTCAATCGCTCACTGGCTCGATCAGCAGCCGCTTCGCTTCGAAAATGAGGCGTTTCGACTGTACGAGCTGCGCGGGTCTGAGTGAGGCCGCCTTTTGATTTATCCTTATGCGGGAACTCCGCTTCCAATACCGACTAGCGATATGGCTGCCGTGGCTGCTCTACGTGGTCCATGCACTATTTTACGCAGATTGGATAGTGGACGACGCGGGGATTTCGCTGGCCTATGCACGCAGCGCTGCCGAGGGTGCAGGGCTGGTATCTCAGCCGGGCAGGGTGCCGATGGAGGCGTACAGCAATCCGCTGTGGGTGTTTTTACTCTCGATATGGATGTGGCTGGGCTGGTTCAGCTTATACCTCACCCCTAAGCTGCTGGCGGCGCTCTGTGTACTAGGTATCTATGCCGTGCTGGGCATTTCGCTGCGCAATCATCATGGCCTAGCGCCCAAACACATCGGCTTGGTGCTTTGCCTCCTCTCGCTGAATGCACCCTTCGTGGCCTGGCTCAACTGCGGCCTGGAAAATCCCCTTTACGCCCTGCTGATTGCCACGCAGATATGGCTGAGCCTGCGGATGCTGCGCGCCCCCCTCACCCGCACTTTGCTGCTCAGTGGTGTGGTGGCTGGCGGCCTGGTGATGGTGCGCCCTGATGGGATGTTGTTTGGTTTGTTTGTGCCCATGGGCCTGCTGTTGGATCGCGTGTCGCTCAATCGGCGAGTGGATCATATAGCGCTCTGGGGCATCGGCTGGCTACTCACGGCGGGGGCTTACTTGGGTATTCGCAAGAGCTACTTCGCCTCGGTGCTGCCCACGGCCTTTTTGGCCAAGCCTTCGCTTGAGCTGCTCTGGCTGCTCGATCCTTTGAAGTGGCATCATCTTTTTCGGGCGGTGGTAGGGCCTTTGGGGGGAGTGTTGGCGCTGCTACTTCTGGGGGTGATCGGCTGGTTGCTCTATCATGGGCATCTGCTGCGGCAGACGGTGATCTGGCTGGTACACTTTGGCGGCGCGGTGCTGGTATTTTTGCTGCTGCCCTATGATCACCTGGGCTGGTATCGCTACGCCACGCCTTTTGTGCTGCTGGCATATCCGGTGGGTACTTTGCTGCTGATGAGCCTGGCTCCTCACCTTCCGGAAACCTGGCGCATGCCATCGGTGCGCATGAGCATGCTAGCCTTGTGGCTGGTGGGTACGGCAAGCCTGGGAGCCTGGGTAACAGTCAAGCGGGCGCAGGATCCTCCTGTGCCGCTGGCCAAGGTGCGTACGCGCTACGTACTGCCCATCGAGTTTATGGCCGAAGCTCTCAACTTGCAGCACTATTCGGTGCTGCTGCCTGATGCTGGTGCACCGCTTTGGTATGGCAAAGGGAGGGTTTACGACTGCCTGGGGTTGCTGGATACCACCCTGGCCCTGAGCTTCAACCGGGATACGGCCCGCTATCGTCAGCGGGTGCTGGAAGAATTACAACCTACCTTCATCGCGCTGCATGGACCCTGGGTAGAAGAAGTGGCGCTGCTCGATGCACCGACCTTCGAGCGGGATTATTTCCGAATCGCCGCTAGCTACGATCCCGACACCCTATCGGGGCCGACTCCGACCTTGTATGCCCGCAAAGAGCAGGTGGTACGCCCTCTGGCTGAGGCTGCCTGGCGACGCTTTTGTCAGAAGCAGGGATGGCGATGTCAGTGAGACGGGGGAAGGTTGAGATTGGGGCTTCGGCACAGAGTGTATCGGGGGGGCGTGCAAAGTTCGGAGTTGAAAGGTTGAAGGTTAAGGTTGAAAGTTCGAAGTTGAAGGTTAAAATTTAAAAGCAAATTTAGTAAC
>CAYVAP010000233.1:436-7276 GCA_964449365.1 uncultured Bacteroidia bacterium | reverse complement strand
GGGGGCTGCCTGTGCCGAAGCCTCCTACGCCCCTTTCATATAGGTGAGTAAATTTGGCCGCTTGGCGCGGCCACTGAGTGAGCCAATATGAATGGAAGGTAAACGCTGGCCTGACCACCTTATACCCATGACCATTTAATGGGTGAGGGTTTTACCAGTGCTTCTGACTAAACCCTGCCAGCGCTGTCTATACCCCTATGCGGTCGGCGGGATCGGAATCCCTAAAACGGAGGCTGTCCGACGTACCGCGACGTCGGACAGCCAAAAAACGCCTCACCTGACTTCCGCCTACCGCTCATCCAGGTGGAGGCCCTCCTCAAAAGTCCTGTCCCAAGATAAAGTGGAACTGGCTGCCGCTCACCTGATTGGTGCGATCGCTGGCGGCATCGAAGCCCCAAGCCCAGTCGAGGCCCAGCAGGCCCACCATCGGCAACATGACTCGCAGCCCCCCGCCGGCAGAGCGACGTAGCTTCAGCGGATTGTATTCGCGGAAGGAGCCGTAGCCGTTGCCACCTTCGAGGAAGCCCAGCACCCACACTGGCGCTGACTGATTGAGCGAGATAGGATAGCGCAGCTCCATCACGAAGCGATTGTAGATCGGATAGCCTTCAGAGGCTCGCGTCGCGGGGTTGAAGTTGGTGAGGCTATTGTTTTCGTAGCCACGCAGCGGCAGAATCTCACGACCGTCTAGCCCGGCAAAGCCTGCCCCGATGAGGCCCGAGCCCCCTAGGAAGAAACGCTCGAAAGGCGAGATTCCCAGCGCGGACTTGTAAGCTCCCAAGTAGCCAGCCTCTAGCTTGGTCATCAGCACCAGATTGTCAACGATGCGGTAAAACCACTGGCTGTTGAAGCGCCATTTGTGGTATTCGAGAAACTTGAACTTCTCGGCTCCCGGCAGGTCGCTGTAGTCCTGCGCGTTGCGATTTCTGAAGAGCGAGTACGGCGGGGTCGCCTCCACCGAAAGGCTCATGCTCGATCCGCTACGCGGGAAGATGGGGGCATCGATGCTCGAGCGCGAAAAGGTCTGCCTGAAGGTAACGATGTTGATGAAGGCGCTGTCTTCTCCCACAAAGCCATTAAAACCACGCGCCGTGGGGTTGATGATGTTGTAAAATTTATAGCCGATCGAGCTGCGACTCACAAAAAAGTCGTCTGGCCACGTGAGGCGACGCCCCAGGTCTACCGAGGTCTGGAAGATGCTATTGCGCGAAAAGGCAGTGCTTCCAAAATTTTGGAAGATCAGATACGACCCACTCACGCCTAGCGAAGTCGGTTTGCGGCCTCCCAACCACGGCTCTTGGAAGGAGACCGAAAAGTTTTTGTAGCCGGTACCATTCATCTGAAAGGCCAAGCTCACCTTCTGCCCGTCGCCGGAGGGCACAGGTCGCCAGGCACCCGGCTGAAACATGCGCTTGGTCGAGAAATTGTTGAAGGAAAGCTGTACCGTGCCCACGAAGCCGCCGGCGATCACCTGCCCGGTGTTGGGGTCGCGAATCTGACCGCCCCAGCCACCTTGCAACTGCAGCTGATCCGAGGGGCGCTCTTCGACTGTGTACTTGATGTCCACCGTACCGGTCTGCTGATCAGGGATGGGCTGTACCCCCAGGTTTTCCTGATCGAAGTAGCCTAGGGCCAAGATTTCGCGCTGGGTACGGATAATGTCTGAGCGGCTAAACTTTTGGCCAGGGGCCGTACGCATCTCTCGGCGCACCACGTAGTCGCTGGTCTTGGTGTTGCCTTCGATGGGTACCTTGCGAATCGACGCTTGCGGGCCCTCGAAGATGAGCATCTCCAGGTCGATGGTATCGCACCTGACGGCTACCTCGATCGGGTCGACGTTGAAAAAGAGATATCCATTGTCGAGGTATAATGAGCTCACGTCAGAGCCGTTGGGGTCGCCAAAGAGGCGAGCGTCGAGGCGCGTACGGTTGTAGACGTCGCCGGCTTTCACCCCCATCACCGAGCCAAGCAGCTCGGAGTTGTATTTGATGTTGCCCGACCAGGCGATATCACCATAGTAGTAGCGCTCGCCTTCTTCGAGGCGCATCTCGACCACCACGTGCTTGGAGTCGATGGCGTACACGGTATCTTCTTCGATGGTAGCATCGCGATAGCCTTCGTCGTTGTAGGCTTGCAGCAGCGCGTCTTTGGCTTCTTCGTAGGTCTTGGGTACGTATTTGGAGCGAGCCCAAAAGCGCCACCAAGTCTTTTGGTGAAACTTCTTGAGCTTGCGGCGCACCTTGCCGTCGCTAAATACTTCATTGCCCACTATCCGAATTTCCTCGACCTTGACGCGCTTGCCCTTGATCACGTTGATGGTAACCTCTACGCCATTCTTGATGACTTTGTCGGGCTGCTCGATGATTTCTACCTCCGCGTTGTAGAAGCCTTTTTCCACGTAAAAATTCCGAATGATCCGCTTGGCCGTCTGCCGTTTGGACTCGGTGAGGATCGTTCCGCGGATGAAGTTGATCTTTTCGCGCAGGTCATCAGCTTGCGATTTGTTGATGCCTTCGAACGTAAATTGCGAAATGCGCGGCCGCTCTTTGACCTCGATGGTGAGAAAGATGGTATTGCCCTCTTGGCGGTTGGCCTCGATGCGGATGTCAGAGTACAAGTCTTCGCCCCAGAGGCGCTTGATGGCGTCGGAGATCTGCATGCCAGGAATAGAGATGGCCTGACCGATCTCCAGGCCACTAATGGCGATGACGGTGCTCGCGTCGCTGTACTCAGCTCCTTCCACTTCCAGCCCGGCTAGGATGTAGGTCTCGGGATTTTCTACGTCGAACTGCTGAGCCAGCCCTAGGGCGGGCAGCAGACAGCAGATCAACCACAACAGCAGAGAATGTTTCATTGACTCTAGATTTGTTCACTGATTTTGCCAAATCGACGCTCGCGTCTCTGATAGTCCAGGATCGCTTGGTGTAGGTCATCGCGGCGGAAATCAGGCCAGAATTTGGGCGTAAAATAGATTTCGGTATAGGCCATCTCCCAAAGCAAGAAATTGCTGATACGGTATTCGCCCGAGGTGCGAATCATCAGCTCGGGATCGGGCATGTAGTGAGTGCTGAGAGCCTGAGAGATCCGCTCAGGGGTGATGCTTGTCGGGTCGAGGGTGCCGGCTTTGGCCTCAGCGGCCAGGCGCTGTACGGCCATGGTCATATCAGCACGTGCGCCGTAGCTCAGGGCTAGGGTCAGGGTCATGCGCTGATGGTGGGCGGTCCGCTCGATGGTTTCGCGCAAGTTGCGCTGGCAACTCTCGGGCAACCGCTCGACCTCTCCGATGGTTTGCAGGCGAATATCATTTTCGGTGAGGGTTTTGGCCTCCTTGCGAATGGTCTCTACCAGCAGCGTCATCAGCGCCATCACCTCAGATTTGGGCCGATTCCAGTTTTCGGTAGAAAAAGCATACAGCGTCAGATACTTGACCCCTAATTCCGCACAGCCCTCGGTGGTATCACGCACCGCCTTGATGGCCGAGCGATGGCCAAATATGCGGTCATTGCCTTTGGTGCGGGCCCAGCGGCCATTGCCATCCATGATCACCGCGATGTGTTGCGGCAGAGCTAGGGGGTCGATCTGATCTTTTAATGGTACCACTCGCTAGTTGTTCCGGTAGATTGAGTGGCCAAAAGTAATAAAGCCAAAGTGAAAAGTTCAATGGTTTGACGCATGGCACATTTTTTTGCCTACTTCTTTCCCCTCTTTTTCCGCTTCGATCCCTCTCTACGGCCTCCAACCCCAGCCTTGGGGGCTCGAAAAGGAAGATGAAAAACCTGCGGCCAGGGTTGCACCACTGAGTGAAAAAACGAACGGCAAAGCCCAAGGGAGGGCTGGTAAGGCACCCCCAACATGATGGGTTCGACTGGCCAAGCCGCGCGAGCGCGACGTGGAAGGGCTGGTGAGGCACTGTGTGCCGAAACCACGCCCCCTCGCTATCGCCCAAAAAAACAGAGGCTGCCTCATTTGAGACAGCCTCACTACCTAACGATGTGGACCAGTGCCGATGAGATGGGAAAGCGACGCCGGGGCGTCAGTGGTCAGCAGTTCTGGGGTGAGTACATCGACCTGGTCCGAGAGAAGCCATGAAAAACACTGAGAGATAAGAACGAGGGAGCAGCGCGGCACTTCAACGGTGTCTTTGGGTTTGGACCGCGCTTAGTCTTAATTGGTCATGACGACCAGGTATTTCGAAGTTTTCCAAAACTGAGAGGGATCTTTGATTTCCAGCACGTCGTAGGCTTTATCTTCGTCGAGGTCTTTGAACTCATACGTGCCGGAGGGGTGCACCGTCAGGAGCTCAGCTTTCTTAGAGTCAACCGGAATCTCGGTCATCTCGCGAATGTCGATGCGATTGAAAGCCGTCTGGTTGAAATCTTCAGCCAGTTTGCGAGCACCGCCGATGCCGATGAAGCCACCTTCACGGGTAATTACTTCTTTCTGCTTCAGCTCTTTCGAAGTTCCCATCACGTAATAAGCTGTGTTAAGGGCCTCTTCGCGCTCTTGAGCGGCTTGTGACACCGTTTGCAATGAATCTTGCTGCTTAGCGATGCGCTGGCTTTGCTGTTCCGTGGCTTGGGCCAGCATGCTATTCTGGCGGCTGAGGGTATCCACGCGGCCATTGAGATCCTCAATGCGGAAATTCATCTCGGCCAGTTGCTCTTTAAGGGTGGCAATCTCTTGGGTGCGCTCGGCCAATTGGTTTTTGAGGCGAGAGATGGTGCGGCGATATTCGCTGCTCAGCCCATCTGCCTTATTTGCCTTGGCGGTCAGTTCATCGATAATCTGACGGTTTTGGTCGAGCAAATCGTTGATCGACTGAATGTCCGCGATGATGGCCTCTTTTCCATCCTCGCGATATTCGGGATTGTTGCTCCCCATGTTGATCAGGTTTTCCTTCTTTTTGATGGCCTGGAGATTCTCTTCGAATTGGTTGAAAGTGGCCATAAATTCATTGAGCATGGAGTCTTGGCGCGCCTTTTCGGTTTCGAGGGCCGCTTTCTGCTCTTCCAATTGCTTGACTTTCTTTTGGTTGCAGCTAAAAAGCGTCATCGCGGCAACCAATACCAAAGCGAGATACGTGAAGCGTTTCATATGTCTTAAAGTTGGGAGTGGAATCTACTGGGTGGTTGGGTTTTTTGATCTTTGCAGCAAAGGGGCAATGCCTGTGCCACGAGGTTAAGTCCATGATTATCAGCGGTAAAGCTTTTGGGCAGAAGTCGTTTCTCTCTCTTTTTGAGAAAATGGCTTTTCAGAATGGGAAAGCAGATTTTCCTGTAAATTTTGTACCTTTGGTGGTTGTCAGTACCTAAGCCGGATAACCAGTATGTCGCAGCTACCTCCCACCAAGCAACAGGAGCGCATCGAGGAGGTCAGAAATATCTTCTCTGCCTACCTGGATAGAAAGGGACAGCGCAAAACTCCTGAGCGCTTTGCCATCCTCGAAGAGATCTACAGCCGCTCCGATCACTTCGACGTGGAGTCGCTTTACATTCAGATGAAAAACAAAAACTACCGCGTGAGTCGAGCCACGGTATACAATACCCTCGATCTGCTGGTAGAATGCGAGCTGGTGCGCCGCCATCAATTTGGCACCTCTCAGGCGCTCTACGAAAAGTCTTACGGCTACAAGCAGCACGACCACATGATCTGCTCGATCTGTGGGAAAGTTATGGAGTTTTGCGATCCACGGCTGGGCGAGATCCAGAAGAACATCGGTGATCTGCTACAATTTGAGGTGAGCCACCATGCCTTCACCCTGTATGGGCAGTGTCGCGACGAAAATTGCGAAGGAAAACAGCCCTGACTCACCCGACAGAATCGCCCTAGCCCAGCTCCGCACGAGGGAGGACCGATCATCTTTCAGACTTCCCTACGTTTTCAACTGAGAAGCTGTATCTTGGGCCTTCTTTATCCAAACTCACCGGATCATCACTATGGAATTTGCCTTTGAAAAAACTGGACAGGTTGGGGTCTACAACCTCTCCGGAAACTTGATTGGAGAAAAAGACGGCATCCCGCTCACAGACTCCTTTAGCACCCACCTGGACCAGTCGGTCAGGCGATTCGTGATTGACCTCAAAGATCTACAACACATCAACAGCACTGGCTTGGGAGTGCTCATCACCCTGCTGACCAAGACGCGCAAGGTCGGCGGCGAGGTCGTACTGGCTCAGCCATCGCAGTTTATTCGCAACCTCCTGGTGATGACCAAGCTCGATACCATCTTCGAAATCCACGATGATCGTGCGGCGGCGATCGAGGCGCTGCAAGCCAAGGCTAGCGAATAACGCAGACCATCAATTATTTTCCATCATGCCCATCGACGTATTACTCGGATTACAATGGGGCGATGAAGGCAAAGGCAAAGTCGTCGACGTCTTCACTCCTCGGTACGATATCGTGGCTCGCTTTCAGGGCGGCCCCAACGCTGGCCATACCATCGTCTTCAACGGGCAGCGCAAAGTGCTGCACCTGATCCCCTCTGGGATCTTTCACCCCAACACCCAGTGCATCATCGGCAATGGCGTGGTGCTCGACCCGATCACCCTACGTACCGAGATCGAAGCCCTGGTAGCGGCAGGCATCGACGTGCAAAGCAAGCTGCTAATTTCACAGCGGGCCCATTTGATTTTGCCTTCGCACAAACTGTTAGATGCGGCTTCTGAGCGAGCCAAGGGCGATAAAAAAATCGGCTCTACCCTGCGCGGCATTGGGCCGACTTACATGGACAAGACGGGCCGCAACGGCCTGCGCGTGGGCGATTTACAGCGCGATGACTTCGAGGTACGCTATCAAGCACTCAAGCAAAAGCATTGCCACATGCTAGATGCCCTCTAC
>CAYVAP010000233.1:0-426 GCA_964449365.1 uncultured Bacteroidia bacterium | reverse complement strand
GTACGACCTCGGCCAGGATGAAGCCCAGTTTATGGAGGCCATCGAGTATCTGCGCAAGCTACCACTGGTCAACACCGAGGCCACCCTCAACCGCGCCCTCGATAGCGGAGCCAAGGTGCTGGCTGAAGGCGCGCAAGGCACCCTGCTCGATATCGAGTTTGGTAGCTACCCCTTTGTGACCAGTTCCAATACCACCACCTCGGGCGCTTGTAGCGGCCTGGGCGTATCTCCCCGCCACATCGGCCGCGTGTACGGCATCGCCAAAGCCTACTGCACCCGAGTCGGCAGCGGGCCCTTTCCCACCGAATTGACCGACGAGATGGGCGAGCGTATCCGTCAGGCAGGCAGCGAATTTGGGGCTACCACCGGACGCCCCGCCGGACTGGATGGCTGGACCTGCCGCTACTGCGCTACGCGGTGCGCCTC
>CAYVAP010000232.1:0-7278 GCA_964449365.1 uncultured Bacteroidia bacterium | reverse complement strand
CGACGCGCAGAACGGGTTATCCTCCCATGAGCCACGCCCCTTTCAACCCTCAACTATCAACCCGCCAACTCTTCGCCGACTGGTTCGCGGGCCGCGACTGGCAGCCCTTTCCCTTTCAGGAGGAGATGATGCGGGCCTACCTGGCGGGGAAATCAGGCTTGCTCAACGCGCCTACCGGGGCGGGTAAGACCTACGCCATGTGGGTGCCTATCCTGCTGGACTACATCCGGCGGCACCCGGACGATTACCAGCAGGAGAAGAAAAAAGAGGGCCTGCAAGCCCTGTGGCTCACGCCCTTGCGGGCCTTGTCCAAGGACAGCACCAAGGCCCTGGCCGAGGCCTGCCTCGACATGCAGGTGCCCTGGCGGGTGGAGGCCCGCACGGGAGACACCTCCACTTCGCAGCGGGCCAAGCAAAAGAAAAACATGCCCCAGGGGCTGGTTACCACGCCGGAGAGCCTGCACGTGCTCTTCGGCAGCAAGGACCACCTCAAGCTCTTCCAGGCGCTGCGCGTGATCGTGGTGGACGAGTGGCACGAGCTGATCGGTACCAAGCGCGGCGTGCAGGTCGAACTGGCCATCGCCCACCTGCGGCAGGTCAACCCCGATTTGCAGGTGTGGGGCATTTCAGCTACCATTGGCAATTTGGAACAAGCCGGCGAAGTGCTGCTCGGCAGCCACTACCGCAGCGACAAGTTCGTGATGGTGCGCGCCGACATTCAAAAGCAGATTCAGGTCGAGTCGCTGCTGCCCGAGACGCTGGACAAGTTTCCCTGGGCCGGGCACCTGGGCACCGACATGGCCGAGCACATGCTGCCGATCATCGAGCAGAGCCGCACCTCGCTCATCTTCACCAATACCCGCGCCCAGTGCGAATTTTGGTACCAAGCCCTGCTCACCCACGAGCCAGACCTAGCCGGGCGCATGGCCATGCACCACGGCTCCATCGACCGCAGCATCCGCGACTGGGTGGAGGAGGCCCTGCACAACGAAGAACTCAAGGTGGTGATTTGTACTTCCAGCCTGGATTTGGGGGTGGATTTTCGGCCGGTGGAGACCATCTTTCAGGTGGGCGGGCCCAAGGGGGTGGCCCGCTTCATGCAGCGGGCGGGGCGCAGCGGACACCAGCCGGGGGCGGTGAGCAAGATCTATTTCGTACCCACCCACAGCCTGGAGCTGATGGAGGCCGCCGCCCTGCGCGAGGGGGTGGAGCAGCAACGGCTCGAAGCCCGCGTGCCCATCGTGCGGGCCTACGACGTGCTGATCCAGTACCTGCTGGTGCGCGCCGTGGCCGATGGCTTCAAACCGGAAGAGGTGTTCGCAGAAGTTACCCAGACCTACGCCTACCAGCAGCTCAGCCGCGAGGACTGGCAGTGGCTGCTGGACTTCATCACCACCGGGGGCAAGTCGCTCTACGCCTATGAAGAATACCAAAAGGTCGAGATCGAGGAGGATGGCAGCTACCGCGTCAACGACAAATCCATCGCCCGGCAGGTTCGCCTCAGCATCGGCACCATCGTGGGCGACACCAACCTGACCATCAAGTTTATGAGCGGTGGGCGCATCGGCACGGTGGAGGAGACCTTTATCTCGCAGGTCAACGATGGGGACAAGTTCTGGTTCAACGGGCGCTTGCTGGAGCTGGTACGCGTGCGCAATAACGAGGTGCTGGTCAAAAAGGCCAAGGGCAGCAAGGGCAAGGTGCCCCGCTGGTTGGGCAGCCGCCTGCCGTTGTCTTCACAGATGGCCGCCATCCTGCGGCAAAAGCTGGATGCGTACCTGGCCGGGGCGCGCGACCCGGTGGAACTGGCCAAGCTCTCGCCGCTCTTCGAGCTACAAATCCGCTGGTCGGCCATCCCGCTGCGCTCGGAGTGCCTGATCGAGCTGATCAAAAGCCGCGAGGGCTGGCACCTCTTCGTCTATCCCTTTGAGGGCCGCAACGTCCACGAAATCCTGGGGGCGCTCTGCGCCTGGCGCATCTCACAGCTCACGGCCATCACCTTTTCCATCGCCATGAACGACTACGGCTTCGAGCTGCTCTCCGACCAGGAAATTCCCATCGAAGAGGCGCTGGAGGCGGGGCTATTCTCCACCGACAACCTGCAAGCCGACCTCCATCGCAGCCTCAACGAAACCGAGATGGCGCAGCGCCGCTTCCGCGAGATCGCCAGCATCGCGGGGCTGGTCTTCAAGGGTTATCCCGGCCAGACGGTCAAAAGCAAACACCTGCAAGCGTCGAGCAACCTGCTCTTCAAGGTCTTCAAGGAGCACGATCCTGACAATTTGCTGCTGCGCCAGGCCTTCACCGAGGTGATCGACTACCAGATCGACGGCGAGCGCCTGCATGCCGCCATGCAGCGCCTGCAAGGGCAGTCGGTGCTCTTGCAGCGCCCGGATCGCTTCACGCCTTTTTGTTTTCCCATCATGATCGACCGCCTGCGCGAGCGCCTGTCGAGCGAGAAGCTGGCCGATCGGGTGGCGCGCATGACAGTGCAGTTGGAGCGAGCGGCGGGGTGAAGGGAGTTCCGAGTGGAAAGTGGAAGGTGGAAAGTTGGGCGGCGCGGGTGGCTGTCTGAGGTTTCGGAGGCCAGAAAGCGCTGTCCTTTGGGATTGTTTCACGCCAGATGTCCATAACAAGGGTAGCAAGTGTGCGAGCAAAAGCCGATGCTGGTAATCGACCACGAGCGCGGGCACTACCAGTTTTTCTGGTACGGCTGGAAAGATGATCGCCACATTTTCAGCGTGGCCTTTCATGCCCAGCTACGCGAGGGAAAAATCTGGATGCTCCAAGACAAGACGGAGGAGGGCTTTGCCACTTACCTCGTGGCACAGGGGGGTCCCAAGCGCGCCATTGTGCTGGCGTACTTTACCCCCTGTGCTTCCACCGCGTCTTTGCGCCACCGCGTGAATCCCAAAGCCCCCGCAGTCCGACGTTTCTACCCCTCAGGTGATCTTAGTGTTCGGGATGCCATCCCGCCAAACCCCGTACGCGAGCATCATTCCTGCCCAACATTTCGTACCTTGATTTAAAACTCTGTTATGACGGATAATGTGATTTTTATGGGCATCAATGCGCCCCGTATCCATCAGGAAATCATTGCTCGCTTGGTGTATGTGCTCTCAGATTTGTACTTCAACGAAACATCCAAGCTCTTTCCCTACCCCGAGACCATGATCGACGAGGGACAAACTAGCCCCGTACTCGATGTGATGTTGGTGGACCGAGAGACGGATCTGACACAGGTCGTTATAGAGATCACGCATACCCAGGGGGTTAAGAAAGACGGGCGCAAGTTGCTGAGCCTGATGAAAGACTATGACGTGCCAGAGGGCTTTGTGTATGACTACAAGCAACAGACTTGGTATCGCTTCATCCCCGACCAAGCAGAGGCGCTAGAAAGTAGCTACTGCGAAGCGCTGGGAAAGGATTTAGCCAACTTGCTTCAAATGGCCTGAAGCTCTTCACCTTTGACCCGGACCAAGCCCGTATGGTGCAATGGATTGATTGACAGAAGGCAAAGCCATCGCCCGCACCATCATTGAAGAGGTGCATGCCCTTTATCCCCAAGACGGCCAATGGGAGCCTATGCTCATCGTGGATGACGAGCATGGCCATTACCTGCTGTACACCGACGGCTGGCGCTATCCTCGGCGGTTTTACGGCTGCGTGGTCCACCTGGAAAGACGCGCCGATGGCAAGGTTTATCTTCGGTACGATAGCACTGATCTGATCATTGCTGACTGGCTTACCGAGCGGGGTATTCCAGAGAGCGAGATCGTACTGGCTTTTCAATCTCCGCAGCGACGCAAGCTGTCGGGCTTTGCCCCGGAATGATTCGCAAGGCATTGGCGGTGCAGCCGTGGTAGTGGAAGACCAGGGACAACTTATCTCTGCTGCTGTGGCTGGCTGGAAGATAGACATAGTAGGTTCGCGCCAGGGTATCCACCATCACGGTGCGCGCCAGGATCTGGCCCTCGGGAGCAGGGTTGATGTCGGCGTTTTTGCCAGCCAGGGCATAAGCGGGAAAGAAGCTGCGCGGATCGAAGCGCACGCTCATGGTGGGGCGATCCAGCCCTGCGGCCCCAAAGCTGTAATCCGTCAGGATCAGGGTATCGCCCTGCGCGGTACCCAGGGTGTCGAGCAGAGCCGCCGGGGCTGGGCTGCCGTCAGCCATGTAAAAGCTCCGCACCAGATAGGTACGCTCCCGCTTGAGGCCGCGATTGACCCAGTCATTGCAGGTGTGGAAGGCATGATGGTAAGGGGCAGCCCGATGATCTGCGTTCTTTTTTTACCATCTGTGAGCCCAACACACCCGCTGCGAGAAGGTGTGCGCGATTGATTAGGAAAACAGATCTACACCCGGAAAACGGCTCCATTATTTTTTATCGGAAAAAGGCTGTACATTCCATGTCTAAAACTACGTGCATGACGGCCTTCGATCAGTTCTCCGCCGAGCTGCAGCAGCTCACCCCTTTTCGGATTCGGTACAAAGATGAAGCTTGGGAAATGCAAGCCCTCAACCTGCTGGTGATGTGGTTTTGTCCGCAGTTCATGAGCCGCTTCACCACGGTGATCGGTAGCACCATCTATTTTCCTAGTCGCCTATATTTGCAGCGCTACCCAAAGTCTGCCATGCGAGTGCTGGCTCACGAGGTGGTACACATCCTCGATGCAGAGCGGGTGAGCTTTCCTGCCTTCATGTTGGGGTATCTCTTTCCGCAAATACTTACTTTGGGCGTCTTCGCCTTTCCTTGGCTAGGCCCTTGGGCCTTGCTTTTTTTGCTCTTTGCGTTGCCTTGGCCTGCTCCGTTTCGCTTTCACTTCGAAAGTCGAGCCTATGCGCTGGATTATCTCACCACCGAAGCCTCTCACCGCGAGGCCGCGTTGGAAGGGATCAGCCATCAGTTTGGCAATTGGGAATACTATCGCATGTATCCGCGGCCCGAAGCAGTGGCGCGTCAGGTGAAACACTGGGCCCAACAAGCCGAAACAGGCGAAGACAAAACCCTGCTCAAAGTGTTGCTGGTGTACGAAATGGCGGACGAAACCTGATCTGCATTCACGAATGCTAAGCTTGAGCCTGGGATTTTTTTCATCGACGGTTTTAATTTTGATGGGCTGTTCTCTTCGCAAGCGAAGTGGGCATCCTATTTGATTTTTACTACTACGCTATGTCTCGCTTCTTGCTAGTCTTTCTGTATCTGTGTTTGATGGGGAGCATGCACCTTCGCCCCACAGTTGCGCAGTCGCCCCGAGGGAGGTTGCTGCAACATGCTAAGGTGGTGGATGTGCATCGGGGATTGATCCTAAATGATCATCAAGTGTGGGTGGTCGGCGATACCATCCGGGCCGTGGTGCCTTCCGACAGCTTGCTGCCTCCGGCGGTAGACACCTTTGACCTGGGCGGTCGATTTTTGATGCCCGGCCTCACCGATGCGCATGTCCATTATTTCCAGTCGGGTGGGCTGTACACCCGGCCCGATGTGATCGACCTGCGGGCTATTCGCTCTTACGAACTGGAGCGCAACTGGCTTGCAGCCCATGCCCGTGAGTTGTGGCAGCGCTACCTCGCGGCAGGCATCACCACCACCATCGACATGGGAGGACCAATGAGCAATTTTGAGCTGCGCGATCAGGCGGATACCCTGAGCCTCGCGCCCAATCTTTGGTTGGCGGGGCCACTATTGGCCTCTTACCTACCGCCTGAGCTAGCCCGTGAGCCGCAGCCCATCCTGGAAGTAACTTCAGCCGCGCAGGCTCGGGAGGAGGTGCGCCGACAGGCAGCACGTGGCAGCGACTTGATCAAGATCTGGTACATCGTTTTGCCCGGCCAAAGTCCGCACGATTTTCAGCCCATCGCCGAGGCGATTATCGAGGCGGCGCATCAGCAGGGATTGCCGGTGGCGGTACATGCTACGCAGCTAAAAACGGCACGCCTGGCGGTGGAGTTGGGGGCCAATATCCTGGTACACTCGGTAGAGGATCAGGAGGTTGATAGCAACTTTGTACAGCTTTTGCTGCATCGGCGGGTGGCCTATTGTCCTACCCTGACGGTGGGCGAAAGCTACGAAGAAGTTTTGGCAGGGCCATTGGACCTTCGCCCTGAAGATTGGGCCTTGGCTCAGCCCCAGACCCTCGGTAGTCTGTACGACTTGCAGCGTATGCCTCAGGATCAACTGCCAGAGTGGGTGCAAACTCTGCGGGCACAGCCCTATCAGGCACCTGCCAAACTCAGTACCATGCATCGCAACCTGCGTATCCTAAGTGAGGCGGGGGTGCCCATCCTGACCGGGACTGACGCTGGTAACATTGGTACCCTGCATGCTTCCAGTTACTTCGAAGAGATCGAGGCCATGCAGCAAGCCGGGCTCACGGTGCCTGAGATCTTGCGCGCTAGCACCAGCCGGGCAGCTGAGATCCTGCACCGACGCACCGGGCGGGTGGCAGCAGGCTACGCGGCTGATCTATTGATCTTGAACCAAAACCCCTTGCTAGACCTGGCCCACTGGTACCCCGCTGCCGCAGTGATCAGAAAGGGAGAGTTGTATCGCCCCGAAGATCTGATCCCTCATACGCCCGAGACGGTGGTGGCCAACTTTCTCAACGCTTGTCGCAGTGGGGAGGCAAAGCGCATCGAAAGCTATTTGTACCCCTCGGTGGTCCACTATCGTCGCCGCAGCCAATTTGTCGGAATCACTGGAGTCGGGCTGGTCTGGCGGGGAAAAAACCTGCCCTCGGGTGCCCCTATGATCGAAGCGCACGCACAGACTGTGCTGGTATATTGGGGCAGCGCTCAGTGGCGCTTTTTGGTCGAAGATGGCACCATCCGGCGCATCTGGGGGCCGTGAGGGGGGAGTGGGACGAGTGCGGAGTCCGTAGTCATTTGTTCGTAGTTGGAATAGCTGACAGACAGCTTATTAGAGCTAGTCTATATGGTCGCTTACTTCGTTGTGAAAGCACCAGTTATGAGTTTTGACTCACCTGTATGAGCGGGGCATGGGCGAACCTAATGACTAGCGGGGAAAGTTCGAAGTGTTTAGTGGATGCTTTGAAGTTGAAGGTGCTGACAGCTAGCTGATTAAGGATATTTTGAGGGCTAGAGAGCGTTGTTCCGTACGCATTCTCAGGGGAGGATTGCGCCTTTCTTTCGGTTATGCAAAATGTTTTTGACATTTTGCAGCCGTCGTATTCATGTTCGCCGTTGCGCTCTCTGCGTTCGACTTATTCGATTCATCTCTATGGAGTCTATCCAACATTACATCAAATAGGGCATCCTCT
>CAYVAP010000231.1:4380-7285 GCA_964449365.1 uncultured Bacteroidia bacterium | reverse complement strand
GTGGCCGCCCAAGCGGCTAAATTTACTTTCAACCTTGAACTTTGAACCGCGAAACGAATGACTAGGGTAGGGGAGAGGTGGGGGTAGCATCTAGCCATATTTCTGATACATAACATATGCCGCCCACTGGTTTTCTGCTCCGACCCATTGCTGGTCGGCTTTGGGACTAGCGAAGTATCGGTAGCGTTCAAAGACTGATTTGCCTTGCTCAGATACCACGAGAAGTCGATGAATTGCTTCGAGATCCAGGGCCGTTTTTTTCAGCGACTCCCACTCGGGAGAGAATAGCTGCGAAATGGCTTGGCCCGATTCTAGGCCCACGGTTTGAAAGAGGTCTTCACGCGGACGCGGGAGGAGATTGTTAGGCGACAGGTCCAACCCTAGGTCCAGCCTCTTTGGCTTCCCAAGGGGCTGCGGACTTTTGGTTGCACCGCGCCTTTACTTAACATAATATAAATTATCGGACAAACTTCGGCCGCTTTAAGCCCCTTCGCTCCTTTTCATTGCCGTCCTTCGAATTGCTTTGTTATCTTAGAAAAAAATTACTCCTCTTGTGGCACGCAAATCCTACGGCAATACCTGGTGGGGACAGCAGTTTCTCCAAGCCCTGCAACAGATCGACTACGGCAATCGTCTGCCGCGCGGCAAGACTTACGCCAATAAAGGGGCCGTAAAGGAGATCAACATCGGCGCGGAAAGCGTAAAGGCCAAAGTCCAAGGCTCACGGACCAAGCCTTACCAGCAGACTATCGTGCTGAAGCCATTTTCTGCTTCAGAGAGCGACAAGATTGTCCAGATTCTACTCGACAACCCGTTCTTGCTGTCTCAACTGCTCAACCGAGAGTTGCCACCCGGCGTGGAAGCCGAACTGCGCCAAGCGGGTATCACCGTTTTTCCCAAGCGATGGGCCGACGTGCAAGCGCGCTGCTCCTGCCCCGACTCTGCGGTGCCCTGCAAGCATCTGGCCGCCGTGATCTACCTCTTGGCCAATGAAGTCGATCAGTATCCCTTTCTGGTATTTCAACTGCGGGGCCTAGACCTGATTGCTGCGCTGGAAAACGCCGGCATGACGGCCTCGGGTGCCCTCAAAGCCAACGTACCGCAGGTCAAAGAGCTGATGCACCCTGAGCCATTGCCGGTCAAAGTCATCGAGGTTTCAGAAGTCATCGAGTCGCTGGATTTCAGTCGAATCCCAGCATCTCGCGAAAAGCTACTCAAGCTCCTGCCCGATCAGCCCGCGTTTTACGCTCAAGGCAATTTTAAAAAAGAGCTCGACCAATGGTACAAACGCTTGAGCAAAGCCGCTCAAAAGTTTAGCTTTGATCTCGAAGACTTCGACGGAGAACTGCCACCTGATCTGATCGATTTCTACCTCACGATTGATACTGGGCATTTTGTGCCCGATGTATCCCTACAAACGAGCAGCTACGACGACCTACCCCTTCTCGCCTGGTCCTCTCCCCTACCCCCTCTGATTCACGCGGCCTATGTCGAGGAGCAAAATCGGCAAATCGCGCCCTTGCGGCTGGTAGTAGCCGTGTGGCAGTTTGCCTTGCACCTAGCCCAGCGATCAGCCATTGTCCCACAAGTCATCGAGTCGCCCGACCAACAGATGTGCCTGCGGTGGCTGCCCGCGATGGTCGAGCCTCAGGTCAAAGCGGTGGTCGAGCCACTTAGCGCTGCTTTTCCGACCGACTTGGTTCGCTTTCGAGATCAAAAAGGTGTACACTGGTTCATGCCTCAGCACGAACAGTTGTTCTTTTTGATCGACGCGCTGCTGAGCTGGTTTTTGAAGCATGAGGGCCTCAAGGAGCCCGATCCCGACAATCCCGTTCGGAACCTCTTTTTTGGCAAAAAGTGGTTTGACGCCGAGGGATTGGGAGAAGAAGAAACGCCCTACGCTATCCAGCAATGGTTGCAGCGTTTTTATTTAGCCGAGCGTCAACTGGTGCCAGTGTTGCAGATCGAAGAAGTGGAGCCTGATTTCTTGCTGCATTTTGCCGTGGAGGACAAAACCCAACTACCCAGCCAAGTGCTGCCATTGGCCCGACTCTTCGAAGCCGACGACACCTATGGCGACCGGCGTCTGGGGGTACTGCAAGATTTTGCCCTTCTGGCCGAGTATCTGCCAGAGGTCCAGGAGGCTGTGCGCAGCAAGGGAGAAGCAGAGATCTATCTGAATCGGAAAGAACTGGTGCGGGTGATGTTGGATACCCTGCCTGCGCTAGAGCTGATCGGCATTCGGGTATTACTACCCAAGGCGCTGCGCAAACTCATCCGTCCGCAAGCTGCCCTTAGCCTGGAGACCTTTGAGAACCCCAACTCGGAGGTAGGCTATCTCAATCTTCAGGAAATGCTCCAATTTCAATGGAAAATCGCGTTGGGCGAGCAGCTGATGGAGGCGGCGGATTTTCTGGCAGAAGTCGAGAAGATGCGAGGACTAGTCAAAATTCAGGATCAATATGTACTGATCGATGAAAAGGAGATGCAGCAGTTGATCAAACAACTAGCAAATCCTCCCGAGCTGAGCCATCAGGAGATCTTGCAAGCGGCCCTGAGCGAAACCTACGAAGGCAAGCCGGTCAAGCTCTCTCGGCAAGCCAATCGGCTGATCAAAAAGCTGCTGGAGCAAGAGCTGATCGAGCAGCCAGCGGGTTTGCTAGCCAGATTTCGGCCTTACCAGCATCGTGGATACAGTTGGCTGTACAAAAACTACCGCATCGGCTTTGGCTCCATCCTGGCCGATGACATGGGCCTGGGTAAGACCCTACAGGTGATCGGCTTGCTCACCAAGTTGGAGCAAGACGGAGAACTAGCCAACCGCCGTGCCCTGGTGGTGGTGCCTACCCCTCTGCTGAGCAATTGGCAGCGGGAATGTGAGAAGTTTGCGCCAGGCTTGCGGGTC
>CAYVAP010000231.1:0-4370 GCA_964449365.1 uncultured Bacteroidia bacterium | reverse complement strand
GTCAGCATCTTTCACGGCCCCAACCGATAGCTGCACCTAGATCAGCATCACGTCATCCTGACCAGTTATGGGGTTGCTCGCTCCGATCAGACTCGCCTGGCCAAGGTCCAATGGCGGGTGCTGGTGATCGACGAGGCGCAGGCGATCAAGAATCCGAGCACGGCCCAAGCCAAAGCCCTCAAAAAGCTCAAGGCCGACACCCGCATCGCCATGAGCGGTACCCCAGTAGAAAATCGCCTTTCGGAGTATTGGAGTATTTTTGACTTCACCAACCGAGGCTATCTCAATAGCCTCAATCGCTTCAAAAAACAGTACATCGCCCCCATCGAGCAAGACCGCGATCAGCGGCGCTTGCAAGAGTTTCGCCAGATCACTGCCCCCTTCATCCTGCGTCGGGTCAAGACCGATCGCCGCATCATCTCCGACTTACCAGATAAAATCGAGCAGGATCAGCTCTGTACCCTCACCCCTCAGCAGACGGCCCTGTACCAAGGGGTAGTCGAAAACAACCTGCGACAAATCGAAGAGAATGAGGGCATTGCTCGCGCGGGGATGATCTTTAAGCTAATGACTGCTCTGAAGCAAATCTGCAATCACCCCTCGCTGTACCTCAAGCAAGCGGAGGTCTCCCCTACCCTATCTGGCAAAGCCAGCTTGCTGCTGACCCTGCTGGAGCAGATTCGGGATCAGAACGAAAAGGTGCTGATTTTCACTCAGTACAAAAGCATGGGAGACTTGATCGTCAAGATGTTGCAGGACCACTTTCCTGAGCAGCCACTGTTTTTGCACGGGGGGCTGAGCCGCAAAAAGCGCGATCATTTGGTCGACACCTTTCAGGCACAGCCCTTTGCCTGGGCCTTCGTGCTGTCGCTCAAAGCTGCTGGTACCGGCCTCAACTTGACGGCTGCCAATCACGTGATCCACTACGACCTATGGTGGAACCCCGCGGTGGAAGCCCAGGCCACTGACCGAGCGTTTCGCATTGGCCAGCAAAAAAACGTGCAGGTCAGCCGCTTCCTCACCCAGGGTACCTTCGAAGAAAAAATCAACGCCATGATTCAGCAAAAACGCGAGCTAGCTGATCTGACGGTCGAAAGCGGCGAACGATGGATCGGAGAGCTGTCCAACCAAGAGTTGGGCGAGATGTTTCGGCTGGTCAATGAATCCGCCTGACCCATCCTTCAAGTCTCAGAAGTCGATTTTGTAATAGAACAGCGGTAGAATGCCCAACTGCGGCACTTGGGTGATGCTACCCTCGGGATTTTCGGGGGTATATTTCAGGCTGAGGACGTTGAAGTTGTTAGTAACGTTGACGATGTCAAAGGCGAGTTCGTGGGTTACTTTGGGTCGGTTCCAGCGCAGCGCCACTTTGACATCGGAGCGGAAGTAGGGCTTGAATTGACGGGTATTGACCGTGCTATCGACGAATACCACCTCGTTGCGTCGCACCGAAAGCTCATCGTCGGCCTCGCCGTACCAGCGTCCGCCAGCGGTGGTAAGGTTGATGCCCAGTTGCAGGGCCATGCCATTCTGGAAGGTCCGTTCATAGGCGGCCAGGGCGCTGGCCGCAAAGCGCCCGTTGAAGGTGACGTTGCGCCAAACACCATCACTGCCCTGATACTGAGCGTCGAAGAGAGAGCCGGTGAGCAGGAAGTAGAAGCCCTCAGCAAAAAAGCGCTCCAGAGTCACCTCTACCCCGTAGTTGCGCCCGATGCCGGAGTTTTCCAGTCGACCGGGAAAGAAGCGGGAAAAGCCAGAGCCGGCGTTGGCCAGAGAGAAAGAGGTGGCAGAGTCGGCTTCTACCGGAATGTCGTAGAGCGACTGGTAGTAAACCTCCGCTTTGAAGCGCGTCGCCTGGCCAAAGACCCAATCGTAGCCCCCGACCACGTGCCAGCTTTTGCTCAGGCCCACGCCCAAGTTGTAAGGCTGAGCGCCTTCGGCGGGATTATCACCTAAGAAAAAGTAGGTATAGGGCGACTGAATCTGCGAATGCAGACCCGAGCCAAAGTTGAGACTCTGGCCGCGGCCAAGTTTGTAGGTCAGGCCCACCCGCGGCTCGACCGGGGAAAAGCTGTTGTCATTCAGGCCCCAGTACAGGCTGGTCACCCCTGCAGTCATGATCAGGCGATCCTGGTAGTTGAGTTTGTACTGAACATATGGCTGCACCAGCGGAGCGCCCACGCGGCTGTTCCAACGCACCTGCCAGTCGCCCAGGTCGGGGAACGCAATGGGATCATTGGGATCGCGAATCACCTGCCGGGCACTGTCAAGGTAGCGCATGTCGTACCAGTCAAAGTTGACTCCCACTTCCAGGGTGTGCTGGCGCCCGAGCTTCTTTTTGAAGTGGGCAAAAGTTGAGTACTTGGTCTCAGCAAAGTTGTAGTCGAGAATGGCTTGCCCGGAGCTAGGGGCATAATCGTAGACCTCTCGCCCGGCCCCATCGAGGATCGTACGGCGAAAAATTTGCTCGTGGTAGGCGTCGATCGACTGATAAGAAGCGGCCAGCCCTACCTTGAGGTAGGTAGAAGCATCGATAGGATGGGAATAAGTGGTGGCCACGGTGCCCATATTAGACCCAAAAAACTGATCGCGGTCGGTATCGCTGGCGTAGAGGTCTGGCTCTTCGGGCGGGGCCTGCTGATCGCTGAGCAGGATATCAATGTCGCTCAACCCACCGATGCCCCACACTGCGAGCTGCGCCCCATTTTTGAGCGGAAAATTGAGGCGAAAGGCTCCGTCCTGATATTGGGGCACGGCGTCAGAGCCCACGTTGATGTTCATGAATTGAAACAACTGCAGGGTCGAGTATCGATACATGGCCAGGTACGAGGCCCCGCTCTCGCGGCTGATGGGGCCTTCGGCAGTCAGCTCGGTGCCAAGAAAGCCCAATTGCCCGGTGAACTCGTGCTGCTGATTGTTGCCGTTGCGCATGCGCAGATCAAAGACCCCAGCCAGGCCATTGCCATACTGCGCAGGAAAGGCGCCGGTGAAGAAGTCCGAATTGGAGAGAAACTTATTGTTGAGAATGGTCACCGGGCCACCGCCAGTGCCAGGGATAGCAAAGTGATTGGGGTTGGGAATATTGACCCCATCCAGGCGATACAGCACCCCTGCGGGCGAGTTGCCTCGAATCACGATGTCGTTGCGCGAGTCGTCGGCCCCCTGCACCCCAGCGTAGTTGGAGGCCATCCGGGCCGGTTCGCCCCGACTGCCCGCGTAGAGGTTGGTTTCCGTGACCGAAAATTCACGCGCGCTGACCGTGGCCATCTCATTGGTTACCTCACCGGTACGGCTCGCGCCGATCACCACCTCTGCCATCTCCATAGCCGATTCTTGCAGATCTACGTGGAGGATTACCTCTTTGGCCGAGGTCACCTCAATGTTGTCGCGCAGAGCCTCTTGGTAACCTGTGCGGCGAAATATCAAGGTCTGCCGCCCCACCGGCACCTCCTCCAATCGGTATTTACCTTGCTCGTCGGTATTATCACCGATCACTCTGCCATCGGGCAAGGTAACAGTTACCGTCACTACTTCTAGCGGAAAACGGGTCTCGGCGTCTACGACCTGCCCGCGGATCGTCTGAGTCAAAGCCTGGGCCGAGAGACGATAGCTCAGCAGGCCGAGCATCAGGAATAGCAATAGTCGTGGATTCATTGTTGATCACAGCTTAAGGTTAGGGATTTGCTTGGTGGAAAGAACGAAAAATATCGATAGGTGCGTAACCCTTTCACCCATTCGACGTTATCATGTTTGAACTTGCCTTTCTCCATAGAGCCAGATATTCGTTTCGAGCCAAATAATATTTCCAACTAATGCTCGATTCATGAAGCGAATAGCCTTTCTCTCGCATCTGGTCCTTGCCTTCTACTTATGTTTCCCTCAGCTCGGTTTTTCACAGGCCGAGGCTTTTTCCGTTTGTCCATTTCTGCCTGATGAACTGGAGCTAGCCGAAATGCAAACTCCTTGGTTGCCTCAAGAACGCTGCAGCCTATTTTTAGCAGGAAACGAATCTAGCGCCGACGTACCCGGCTACCTGACCATCACCAATCGGGCAGGTGAATCGATTCAGCTATTTGTCGATGAGGAAGCCATCGGCGAGGTATCTAGCGTTGCCTCTTCTCACTTCGAAGTGAAACCTGGCCGATATTACCTGCATGGTAGCAGTGCCTCGGGCGACGAAAGCTGGTCTATGCTTGTACACATCAAATCTGCTGATCTAGCTCATATTGCGCTGTCCAATGGCGGCAGAGAGGCTATCATGCGCTGACGGTCGCTACTCCTCCAAGCACCACCCCTCCTTTTTGGTCCAAACCCTCTGCCCTACCCTAGGGCTGCGACCCGGCTGCGTTGCAGTCGGGCTTCAGTGCTTA
>CAYVAP010000230.1:0-7299 GCA_964449365.1 uncultured Bacteroidia bacterium | reverse complement strand
GGCCGTGAGGCCATTGATCACGTCAAAGCGACTCAGATGCGCATAGTCGTGGGCGCGCCAGCGGGCACGATTGACGCGCTGCATCGGTAGTGGGCGCTCTGCCTCCAAGCGAGCGGCTTGTCGCAACCGATGCATCCAACTGGTATTGACCTGAATGGCTTGCATCTCTTCGATGACCATCCCCAGGTACCAGTCGTCGGCTCGTCGGCGCAGAGCGTGGATAAACTGGCCTCGGACCATCGGCAGGGCTCGGCGGTTGAGGCTTGCCATCAAGTGAGGCAGATCCGCTTCAAACGTAGAGAGCTCTTGAGCGGTATAGCTGCGATCTAGCTGAAAACTGGGCACCACCATGCCGTTGGTACACACCAAGCGGAGCACGTAGCCTTTTACCTGCACCCCTGAGGGGTCTTGACGCAGGAGCAACCCCCCTTGCAGGAGGTCGCCGCGCTGAACGGGTTCTTTGCCAGGAAAAATGCCACTCATGAACTGGACATCACCCTGACTCGCTTCGCGGGAGATACGTCCACCTTCTCCTGCTACGAATGCCCGAAAATAAGACTGAAATTCCTGCATGATACTAGCTGATAATCGATGAAACAAGAAAGGGAGCAGCTATACTTCAAAGTGGTTGAATGGTGGCGTTGTTGATTGATTGATTTGTTGAATGACCTTGTTATCAATAAGTGATCGTGTCTTACAACTCTACAATCCTTACGCCACTTGGTATAGTCATTAGTTTCGTGGTTCAAAGTAAATTTGGCCGCTTGGGCGGCCAATGAGTGAGCCAGTATGAACGGTAGGTAAACGCTGTGCCTGACCACTACCCTTATACCCCTGACCGTTCATATAGGTGAGTTGCTCAGGCTGCGCAGAGCCAGTGAGGGCTATTTGCCTGGCATGAACGGCACACCTTTCGTTTGGGTAAGGGATGAGCACCATTCGAAATAACTCTCTGAAGCGCTAGGAGGCACATTGTCCAGGCAGAAACTAATGGCCAGGGGAAATTGACCAAAATTGTTAATAATCGGATGATAGAAAAGGTAAGACTTTTCTGCCAGAAAATCTATTCTTGTGGGGCTTTCGGCGAAAAATTTATAAAAAATACAGCGCCCCGGTCTGCCTTGCGTATCTTGGAAGAAATTGGTTGGAGTAGCTGCTGTCTCCTGACCTCCAGGTTTTCAATTTCTTTATCATATGCGCTTGTTCATTCCGTGGTTGTGGCTGATGCTGTGCCTGCCAGGCAGCCTTTCGGCCCAGTTGTATTGCACCCTCTCCAGCCGTCAACTCTGTGAGTCGCATCTACAGGCTCTACAAGCCGCCGACCTCGCGGAGACAGCCATGGGCGAATTGGCCCTCACGGTGGGGCGGCGCTTCATGGGTACTCCCTACGTAGGCAAAACCCTGGAAAAAAGCGATCAGGAACAATTGGTGGTGGAGATGGAGGGGATGGACTGCACCACCTTTCTGGAAAATGTGGTGGTCTTCAGCCGCCTGGTCAAGCTTGATGAGCTGAACTTCGAGGCCTTTCAGCGCGAGCTGAAAAAGCTGCGCTACCGCGATGGCTTACTCGAGGGCTACGTCTCGCGCCTGCACTATTTTACCGATTGGATTCACAACAACGAGCGCAAAGGCATCGTGCGCGACGTCACCCGCAGCCTCGGGGGAATTCCGTACCCAAAGCCCATCAACTTCATGAGCGCTCACCGCGATGCCTATCAGCAGTTGGCCGAGGATGCATACTTCGAGGCGATGAAAAAGCTGGAAGATGAGATCAACCAGCGCAAACGTTACGTGATCCCAGAAGATCGGGTAGCCGTCCTCAGCTCGGCGATTCGGGATGGCGACCTGATCGCCATCACCACCGACATCGAGGGGCTCGACATCATTCATGTGGGGATAGCCATTCACCAGCAAGGCCGCTTGCACCTGATGCACGCCTCTACCGATCACAAACGGGTGGTGATCTCCGCAAAATCCCTGGCCGAATACCTGCGCAGCAACCGCCGTCAGACAGGCATCATGGTGGCGAGAATGGTGGAACCATGAGAAAGGAATTTTTTGCAGGGCTACCTTCAGGACTTGCCCCGAAAAAATGATAACTTGCTGTAAAAGAGAAAAAACTTGGATTTTCCAGGTAAATCTTCAATATTCAACTAACAAAAAAATCGTTTTTCCCTATCGTCATGCGAGCTGTATCCATCGAGTCTCAGATGCCTTTCCTGGTCGCCGAAGCGGTGCTGCCGCTGCGGGGGGAGCCTGCTGAGGCTGCGGAAATGGTCTCTCAGCTTTTGCTAGGTGAATCGGGCCTCATCCTAGAGGTGCAGGAGCCTTGGTGCCGAGTACGCCGCGACCTCGACGGCTACGAAGGCTGGGTCGATGCCAAAATGATCGAGCCTGTGTCAGCTTTGCCCGCAGAGTATGGAAGCGGCGCTTTTGTGCTGTCGGGTTGCCTCTACTGCGAAGACGGATACGCCATGTCGTTGCCCATCGGGGTGCGCCTGCCCGCTCACGTGTCTATCAGTCAACCGAATTTTCAGATAGGGCCTCGGCCCTTCAGTATAGGCCGTGACATCCAGCTAACCCATCCCCTCACGCAAGCCTCGGTCGTATCGACGACCGAGCTTTTTTTTCATACCCCCTACCTCTGGGGCGGGGTCAGCAGCTTTGGGATCGACTGCTCAGGCTTGGTGCAGACGGTGTTTCGGATGTGTGGCGTCTCGCTGCCCCGCGATGCCTATCAGCAAGTGGCTTGTGGCCAGAGGATTTCCTTTGGCCAGCATCAGGCGGGCGACTTGGCCTTCTTTAGCAAAATCAACCAAGCCAAGATTACCCACGTAGGAATCCTCGGTGGTCCGGCGCACATTCTCCACGCCTCCGGACGAGTGCGCCAAGACTCGTTTTCTGCGCAGGGCATCGTCCATTCCTCCACCAGCCATCTTACCCATCAATTGATAAGTATCAGGCGATGTTAGTCAGAGAAAGCGTTCTAGTTCTTAACCAGGATTACCAGGCCATCGGGATCTGCTCAGTCGAGCGGGCCTTCGTGCTGGTATTGCTCAAGAAAGCCGAGCTGCTCTCGGATAACCCCCATCGGCGACTGAAGTCCATTCAGCAAGACTTTCGGTTTCCCTCCATCATCCGCTTGCACCGCTACGTAAACATCCCCTACAAGCGGGTCAACCTCTCGCGCCACAACATCTTCAAGCGCGACCGCAACCGTTGCGTGTATTGTGGCAGCAAAGATGCCCTCACCATCGACCACGTGCTGCCCAAATCCATGGGAGGGCGCGACTCCTGGGAAAATCTGGTCACGGCCTGCCAAAAGTGCAACGCCAAAAAGGGCAACATGACCCCCGAAGAAGCAGGGATGGACATGCGCCATCAGCCCTTCCGCCCTAGCTTCGTGATGTTCCTGAGCAACTTCGCTGGCGAAGTGCGCGAAGATTGGAAGCCCTATTTGTACATGAGCTGAGCCTTGGGGGTGAGAGGGGAGTTCGTAGGTGAGAGTCTATAAGAAAATTAGCCGCTGACGGCAGCCACTGAGAAGGAGAATACAAGGAATGTAGGTGCTCTGCCTTTATTTCCCCTGTGGCTCCGGGACTGAACCACTATGGCGTGCCGCTCGACAGCAACGCCGCGCCTGTCAGTGGGGCCTTAGCGGGGATTGACCATCGCCAAAAAACTGGTGTTGTATCGATCTATTTATTTCACACAAGTTATTTCACACAAGAAAAGCGACCAGCCCTCCTGCGAGGACTGGCCGTTTTTGCGGGTCAATGGAGCTTTTACTGTCGCCTATCGAGGGCCCACTTTCACGACTTAGTTACACAGCCCACCGTTGGCATTGTTGCTGAAGGTATTGTTGCTTTCGGTGAGGGTGGCATCATTGAGATTGACGCTGATGCCACAACCGCCGCTGTTGGAGATAGCACAGTTGGTAACGGTAAACTGTCCTTTGCGCACCCGGAGGTTGGCTAGCGGTTGAGAGCAGCACTCCAGCGATTTGCTCCCCGCGCCGTCGATGTCGGCAAAGGAGATCTTATTGAGTGGATTGTTGGAGTTGTTGTGAATACCTGCCCAAAAGGCCGTGCCATTCTCGATCACCGGACGGAACAGGATGCGATCTGAGGCCGTGCCCACGGCGTTGAACGAACCACTTTCGCGGATGATGATGCCTGCATCATCGCCGAAGGTGATATCCGCGCCGGGGGTGATGGTTACGTCGGCCTCGACCGACAGCAGGCCCTCGTCTACCAGGTAGGGCACGTTGACTTGCTCCCAGGTGATGTCCTCGTCGATGGAGCTATCGTAGATGTAGACATAATCCTCGTCGTTGCCGCTGTAGTCAGACCCCAGAGCGTCGAGTTCACCCAGGCGATTGCCAGAGAGCTGAGCCGCGTAACTGTCATGCCCAGTGATGATCAGGCTTTCATACGAGACAAACTCAGCAGCTTTGTAGCCGATGAGCCCGGCGCCAGCGCCTTCTTCGAGGGTTACGTTGCGTAGATTGATACGCCCACTTTCGACAAACACACTGGCCAGGGGATTGCTACAGCACTCCAGCGATTGGCTGCCGGTGTGGCGTATGATGGTGTAATCCAGGGCATTGGCGAGGTTGTTGCTGCGAAACTTCAGCCCGCGCCAGTAGCCACGCGCAGCTACCTCACCCTCCATCACGATAGGATCAGTAGCGGTGCCGTTTGCCGCCAAAAACCCATCGTTGGTCACTAGCAGGCCAGCATCGGACGCAAAGGTGATCTTAGTACCTGCCTCGATCTCGATATCGGCACTGACTTGGCTTACTCCGGACTGCACCAGATAAGGAATGTTGATCTTCTGCCAAGTAAGATCGGTGGTGATGTTTCCGTCATAGACTTCGAAAACATCTTCATCGTTGCCACTGTAATCCGAGGCCAAGCCATCGATATCACCCAGGCGGTTGAGGTTAAAACGTGCGGCGAAAGAGGCATGTCCGGTGATGGTCAGCTCGTTGTACTCCGTCAGTTTGGCATCCTCGTACACCACCAAGCCAGCTCCATCGCCCTCGCGCAGGGTGAGTTGGTTGAGCTTCACGCGCCCGCTTTCTACAAAGAGGGAGGCCAACGGATTGCTGCAGCATTCGAGCGTATTGCTGCCGGTGTGTTTGATGGTTACTTGGGTCAGCTCATTGAGAGGATTGTTGCTGCGCATCTTAACGCCTTTCCAGAAGCCACTGATAGCCGTAGCACCTTGCATCACGATTGGCTGGGCGGCGGTTCCCACGGCTTGCAGCGATCCGCCATCCACGACCAGAATACCAGCATCGCTACCAAAGGAAATGACCACTCCTGGATCGATCACCCAGTCGGCATCGATGATGAGCAAGCAGCTACTAGGCACTTCGTAGTCCACGCCGTTGTTGACATTGATGAGCCGCTGGCTAGGATCGAAACCGCTGCAATCGAGGGTAATGGTGTTGCCGCCAGGCATAGGCGTATAGTTGGCCTCACGCACCCACTTCTGCCGGTTGCCAGATCCGCTATTGCCGACTTCGACGAAGACGGTATCTTGTACCAGTTGTATCTCAGCGGGGTAGTAGTTGCCGTCGCTGCCCAGTTCCTCATAGGTATATTCGTTTTCGGCGATGGGGGTAATGGCACTCCACTTCACATCGCCGAGCGAGTAGTTGGAGCTAGCCGCGTCGGTGACGACGGCTTCATCGTCGGAAACGGTGACTTTCATACCATCCTGAGAGGGGTTGTTGCTCAGTACGCGCACCCAGGTATCGGCCAATTTGGCCAGTTCGGCTGCTTCGTTCAGTTCTGTGCCCGGGTTGGTATTGGGATCAGGTTCGGGATTTTCGGGGTCTTGCTTACAGCCGGTCCATACCAGCAGGAAGGCCGCCATTAGCGAAATAAAACATCTTTGCGTCAGATTTAATGCACTCATAGCTTGTCAGTTTGTTACAGGGTTTTCTTGTGAGGAGGAAGGTGAGGATACCCCATGCCGTCGAGCATGTATCTTCACCACTCTCTCTTACAAGAGCCCCGCACAAACTGGCTCATGGTGCAAAAAAAAATTTAGCGATTAGTCAGCCAAGGCTACGGCGATCTCTGCTGCTACCCGGGCGTTATTTTTGACCAGTTCGATGTTCGAAAACAGGCTTTGCCCAGCCGTGAGGGTTTTGATACGGGCCAGCAAAAAAGGGGTGATTTCTTTGCCCCGGATCTGTTGCTGCCCAGCTTCGAAGAGCGCCTGATCGATGGCCTGATTTACCACCTCCGGGTCCATAGCAAAAGCCTGGGGAATGGGATTGGCGATCAACACCCCGCCATCTAGGCCCATGGTCCACTTCGCGGCGAGCATCTCAGCCACTTCGCCTGCGGAATCCAGCCGCAGGGGCACCTTCAGCCCACTCTCGGGGGTATAAAAGGCCGGAAAGCAATCCGTGCCATAGCCCACCACAGGTACGCCTGCTGTTTCGAGGTACTCCAATGTCAGGGGCAGATCGAGGATGGCTTTGGCCCCGGCAGATACCACCGCCACCGAGGTACGCGCCAATTCTTCCAGGTCTGCCGAGATGTCAAAGGTACGCTGCGCCTCGCGGTGTACGTCGCCGAGGGCGCCGGTGGCAAACACCTGGATCCCTGCCATCTCGGCCAGGATCATGGTGGCCGCCACGGTGGTGGCCGCGTCGAGCCCCTGGCTCACCGCAAAAGGCAGATCGCGGCGGCTAGCCTTTATCACCCCGGGCTTTTGGGCCAGGGCTTCGAGCTCTCCCTCCGTCAGCCCGATCTTGAGCCGTCCACCCAAGACGGCCAAGGTGGCAGGTACCGCCCCGGCCTCGCGGATGATCGCTTCCAGGGCGTGGGCCGTCGCTAGGTTTTGGGGGAAAGGCATGCCGTGGGCAATGATGGTGCTTTCCAGCGCGACCAGGGGCACACCATTGCGGCGGGCAGCAATCACTTGGGGCGAAATATCTAGCTGAGTCTCGATGGGCGACATAGAAAAAGGTAGGGGGTGAATCAGTCTTGGAGCAATCGCTCTACCTCGGGCCACATGCGCGCCACCCAGCGGCGATACTGCTCACCCGAGGGGTGGAGGTTGTCGGGGGCGATGAGCTCAGGCTGCTCATCAGCCTGCCGAGAAATGTCGGTAATACAGAAGTACAAGATACCCAATGAGTCGCAGACCTGACGAGCACAATCGTTTGGTCCAGCCGTTGCGGGCCGGGTAGACGAGTGATCCCATGGGTCAATGGCACCCTAGTGCCTTCGGAATGAAGTAATTAACCATTCGAAATTCGCATAAAACATTGAC
>CAYVAP010000229.1:0-7306 GCA_964449365.1 uncultured Bacteroidia bacterium | reverse complement strand
AGGACGATCGGTTATGTGCCGCAGGATGCACATTACTTCAATGGGACAATTTGGGTTGGCTGCTTGATCGAGCACATAGATGCGTGGTCCCGCCGAAACGAGAAAACCCGTAAACTGGTTGTCGAAAATCCGGTAGCTGAACGGATAGACAGGCACATCGTCTGCCGAGCTAGGGTTGGGGTTGAAGTAAAACCAATTGTTGGCGTCGAGGTGTACCGTGTCTTGCACTGCTGAAAAAGGAGGCTTTCGCTCAAAATCTTCGCCACAGCCCCCCCCTAACAGGGCGAGCAGCAGCAAACTCAGTAGGTGCCATATGTACCAATCCAGTTTCATAGTCGTGGTCAAGATGTAAAATCTTCTAGCGATTTCCCAACCCCTTGCTCACTACGAGGCCCCACTGAACCGTAAACCAGAGTGGGCTGCTCTACATGCGCGCGAAGGCGGCAGAAAGGAGAATAATTAGACATAGCAGACGGGGTGCCTATCTTTACCTCCATTGACGAGGGAAAGGCGGGAAATTTCCCGTGCGAGGTTGATTGTTCATCGGAATTACGGTTTCTTTACGATACAAAGGCTTAGATGGATCTATCAAATAGGTCCAACTGCGCTAGCCAAGTTTGAAGTCCTGCTCCTGTATCGAGCTTTCGACTCAACCACACCCCTTTGACCCAATCCCTTTGGAAATATTTCTGGTCATATTGATGTTATGCCTTTCGTTCTTCTTTTCGGGCATGGAGATCGCATTCATTTCGGCCAATCGCCTCAAGATTGAGCTCAAAACCATGCAGGGTGATCGCTCGGCGAAGCTGCTCTCCGAGTTCAAGAAGAAGACCTCCGAAGTACTCATTACCATCCTGATCGGCAACAACCTGGCCTTGGTGGTTTTCACCATCATGCTCAACTCCATCTTGGAGCCACGGCTAGCCCAAGTAGAGCTCACCCCTGAAGATTCCTATTTTCTCTACACCGTTTCTACCACCCTGATCGGCACCCTGATCGTACTGGTGCTGGCGGAGTATATTCCCAAAGCCATTTTTCGAGCCAATAGCAACTACATCGTTTATCCGGCGTCGTACGTGTTGCTCTTTTTCTTCTGGACGCTGCGGCTACCCGTCTGGCTCATCAATATCATTTCCAAGCTGCTGCTGCGCCTGATTTTTCGCATGCCCACCGACGAGCGGGTCGTTCCCATCGACAAGCGAGATTTTGACTACTACTTGCAGGAAGTGCTCGCTTCCAGTGAAGAGGTGCCTGTGCCGGACCTAGACACCGAAATGCTCTCCAATGCGTTGGCCCTACGCGAGACCAAAGCCCGCGAGTGCATGATTCCGCGCACCGAGATAGAAGCCGTCTCTATCGACGCTTCCCTCGACGAACTGATCGACCTTTTCGTGGAGACTCACCTCTCCAAGATTGTGGTTTACGACGATAGCCTCGACGAGGTGCGCGGCTTTGTGCACAGCAGCGGTCTCTTCCGGAAGCCCGAGCGTATCCGCGACCTGATTCAACCCGTGCTGGTAGTGCCCGAGTCGATGCCTGCCAATGTTCTGATGGCCGAGCTGACCGAAAACAAGCGCAGCATCGCCATCGTGGTGGATGAGTTTGGCGGCACCGCAGGGATGCTCACCATCGAGGACCTGGTGGAGGAGGTCTTTGGCGAAATCGAAGACGAACACGACAGCGAAAAAACCGAAGAGGTCGAAGAGGATATGATCAAGATCATCAACGAAGACGGCTCCCTCATCTTGGGTGCGCGCCACGAGATCGACGACCTTAACGAAGACCTGGGCCTCGACCTACCTGAAGAGGACGCCTACACCACGCTCGGTGGCCTGCTGATGTATATCACTGAAGACATCCCCCAAAAAGACGCTAGCATCGAAGTGGGCGACTACCTCATCACCGTGGTCGACGCCACTCCTACCCGCGTAATCTCTGTCAAGGTCAACCGCAAGCCCGGCAATTTGCTGGAGACGATGTAACTAGTGCCTTCGGAATTAAGTGATCGACCATTCGAAATTCGCATAGAATCCTGACCAGCAGCACCTTCAATTACGAATTTCTGATTACGAATTTCAAATGCGAAGCACTAGTCCTCCCGGATCAGGGTGACGGCGATCTGGTTGCTGTTCCAGTCGGCCCGCTCAATGGACGCGGTGGAGCCAAAGATCAGGGCCCGGGTTTGGCCTTCTTCCTGGAGGTTGCGCGTGATCTGTTTGGGCTGCCCCAACTCGGGCTGCTCCATGAGGCGCGCATCAAACTCGCGGTTGGAGAAGATGAGCTTGAAGTTTTCGTGGACCTCGTTGCGCCCTACGGCCACTTGGCTATCGTTGACCTGCCCGCTGATGACCGAGCCATTGGCTACCCAAGCAGACTGGCCGGGTTCGAGCCATAGGCCTCCTTGAGGCAGGGCTGACTTGACCTGATACTGAGACGAAAGGTATAGCAAGCCACAGTAGAGCCGCTGAGTACCGACGTTGCTGACCCGCACCCGAAAGCGCGGATACTGCTCCTGGCCCAGCGAATGGTGATAGCGGAGCACCACGCCGAGTGAGCCTTGTCCCAAGGGCTGATCTTTGTCAGGGTGCACGATATTCACTTTAGCTGCCTCAGAGGGGAGGCTGCTGCCAGGATTGCGCAGGTCGAGCAGCCGCTCCCAGCGGGCGATGCGCACCAGATATTCCACCGCCTGCTTAGCGGCAGCGGCGTCGAGGCCATGGATCTGCTCCACCAGGGGTTGCTCATCAGTATCAGTTTGGCGAGTAATGACAAGCTGCTCCTGATCGTTGGCGATGAGTTTGTAATCAGCTTGGGCTTCCTGATCTACGGCCTTGAGATACAGACGGGGATCTCCGCTGGCCTGCATAGCCTGTTGCACCGTGTTTTTCACGCCCGCTCGATGAGCCTTGATCACCACCTTGAGGGGATTGACGGGCATGTCGTGAATGCGAGTGCGATAGGTGGTGCCTTGGGCCAAAAACAGATTTCCCTCGGCGGCCACCTGGCTGTAGCCCGGATAAACGGCGGTGAGCTGCGCCTGACCTAAGGCGAAGCTCGGGTCATCCATCTCGGCGTCGGTAGCGTCTTCGGCAAATACATTGAGCAGGGTTTTGCCTGCCCCCATGGTGCTACCGATGATGCCGTGGGCCGAGCCCGCGTCGATGTGCCAGCCTCGCTCTCGGTCGCGAGAGAGGGCATAGTAATGCGCCGCCCGGCTGGTGCTGCCTTTGAGAAAGACTAGGTTCTGATCGTTGGCTTTGGGGGCGTAGAGCTGCGGAGTCTGCTCAAAGGTACGCTCCGCAACGATGCTCCGTACCCGGCGCATCAGATCGGCGTAGGTGAGTGGCCCTACGGCAGTGTTGAGCACTTCTAGGAGAGAATAGGTGAACACCCCCCGCGGCGATCCGCCCAGAAGGGTTTCTTTGGCCAACTGAAAAGACTGAGCCGCCGAGAGCGCCACGTGCCGCGGATTGGGAATCACCATTTGCTCGGGATTTTCCAGGTTGAAGGCACCACGTCCTCGGGTATCCTGCTTGGGCAGGATGTAGCTGTCGAGGCTACGTACGCGGGTGGGCAAGTCGCGTACGGCCCGGACTTTGGTCTCGCCGAAATCACGTGTGCCTGAGCCGGAATTGCAGCAGTCCATGATCACCACCAGGTGTGGGTTTTTTTGCGCCACGACATCCAGCAGGGTGGCTAGCTCCTTGTCGGCCAGATCCATGCCGTCGCGGCTGCGGCTATCGTAGCATACGATGGTTTCATTCTTGTCATCTTCCTCGATTTTCTGAAACACCTCGTGGGTGGTCTCTTGCGAGCCGTGCCCGCTATAATAGAAAAAGGCGAGGTCATTTTCCTGAGCCTGCGCCAGATGCTTTTCGAATTTCTGGACGATATTCAGGCGGGTAGCTTCCTCATTTTCCAGCACGGCGAGGTGTAGGGGAATGCCGCTGCGAGACATGCTGCTGACCAGATAATCACGCATGGCGCGCATGTCATTGACACAGCCGTCGAGGGGAGGCACGGGAGACTGGTATTTGTCGATACCTACCAGCAAGGCATAGCAGTTGGGGGTGCTCATGACGAGAGGGATAATCGGGGATGACAGCGATTAACAGGTAGAAATACGGAAAAACTCCGCAAGAAAGCAACCTCCTCGTCTTAGGTCAACGTAGCTTTCCAGTCGGTGGCTATTGATTGAGGCAGTTTCCGGTAGGGGCAGAGCCGACCGTGTCTTCCAGAGAAAACCATAGATGCGACCCTTTGCATGGCCCCTTTCAAGCCTGCTTGCGTTTGAGGCGAGGGATCAGCAGCCAGCGGAGATGTAGGTTTCGGGGCAGAAAGTGCGGCCATTGATTGGCCATAGACTCGATACAGGCCATGGCTGAGGTGGGCAGATGAAAGGGGGCTTCCGAGCCGAGGAGCTTTCGCACCCCATCTTCGAGGGTTGGATTGTGCCCAAAAATCATCACTGTATCCCACTCTTCTGGCAATTGATGAATATGGCCGATCAGAGCCTCTTCCCCCTCGTAGTAGATCTCTGGGGCTTCGGAGATCTCGCCAGGATAGCTGATGCAGGTAGCCACGATCTCAGCGGTCTGACGAGCGCGCTGCGCAGGGGAGGTAATGATCCGATCGGGCCGAAAGGCCTGACCTCGCAGCAAATCTCCTAAGAAATTAGCGTCGCGTATGCCGCGCTGCTTAAGGGGGCGACGAATATCAGGCACTCCCTCAGGCCAATCAGATTTGGCATGCCGACATAGGATCAACGTTTTCATATATTCGGCAAGATAGACAAATAACCAAGCCCCTTCAAGCATGCTCGAAGGGGCCTGGTTTATCTTTCTGTTAATTTCAACTACTTCTGCCAGACCACCTTGAAGGTCGAGCGCTGGGTTTGGTCGCCAGCTTTGATCTCGGTCTGAACCAGGTAGATCCCCTGATCGAGCGCGCCAAAGGCTGCCGCCAGGTCAATCACCTGCTGACCAGCTTCTATGGCCAGGCCTTGGCGATACATCTGACGACCACTCAGGTCCATCACCGAAATGGAGACAAAGCCGCTATGCTCAGGATAAAGATACAGTTGGGGGAAGTGGCCAGGGTGAGCCGGGTTGGGGCCGAGCTTGACCTGCCCTCGATCCAACTGCTGATCGAGCGCATCGTCAAACGAGCTGCCCTGATTGTTGCTGCGGCGAGCCTGGAAGCCATCCGAAGACCATACGCCCCGGCCATAGGTAGCCACAAACACCATGTCGTCTTCCACCAGCAGAATCTGATCGAACTCCACTTCGCGAATTTCGGTTCCTCCTCCAGGGAGACTCACCTCCACCGTCCTAGTCAGGGCTGATTCGGTGATCTGCGTGGTATATTTCCGCTCGCGAATGTCATAGATCGGAACGTTGCCACTGTTGAACTCGATGACTACCTGATCAGATGACAGGAAGTATCCCTGGATACCGAGGGTTACGGTCAGGTCAGGAAGCTCACTGATCGAAAACATTTCTCGCTCGCAACCAATCAGCAGGGTGCTATTGGCTTCCCCCTCTGCCTCCACAAAGGCCGCCGAGTAGGCTTGTAGAAAAGCTGAACGGCCGTTGGGTAGCGGGTCAGTGGTGGACAAAGAGAGACGCAGGGGCGCAAAAAAGGGCAGGCTGTCTGAAAGCAAAGCCTCTTCGGTCAAGTAGACGCTACTGGGCGGAATGAGGTTATTTTCATTGAATTGGCCATAACCCGCATAGGTAACCGCCAGGCGATTGGGGTTTTTCGGATCAATCGCTAAGTCGGTGATCCAGCGATTGCGCGTGGGGGTCAAATTGGCCGAATCAAAATCGCTCGTCAGATGGAACACATTCTCGTTGATGTCGAAGTTGGCCAGGTCGTGAGGGCGGTCGATGCGCCAGATATTGCCCTTGCTGGTACCGAGGTACACAGTATGGTTGGTATCTCCCGAAACGGTAATGGCCGTAAATTGCTCGTCGGCTCCGTCAACCAGAGCAGGTGTCAAGCGGTTCCAATTGGTCTGCAACAGGTCGCCGAAGGCATCGTTGACTACCCATAGATAGCGGTCTGAGCAATAGAAAATATACGAGGGCGCAACCTCTCTCAACTCATCGACGGTGTACGCTTGGTAGTTGTCAGCGCCAGGCTCGGCGAGCATAGAGTCCAACACGAGAGGGGGCACCACTTCATCCAATGCCCATACGGCTTGAGGCTCGTCAGGCTGCAAGCCCCCCAGCATGTTGGTGATCACGCTCAGCTCGCGAACCTTGACCGTCTCGGAGATGCTAATGGTAATCTGACCCGCCGTAACGATAACGGTGGTATCGGTGAAGGTCGAGTCATTGTTGGGTGATACCAGCGTGTCGAGCGGGCTGCTGAAGGTGGAGTCAGCCCCGCCAAAGATGTCGGCGCTCCCTACTCGTGAGAGGGTATCGTTGACGATCTCGACCAATCGATTGAGCAGAACGAGCGAGGTGTCATTTTCCAGGATGATCTCTTCGTCGTTAGTGTTTTCAGAAAATTCAGCCGTGGCGTTGATCAAGGTATCACCCGTGAAGCCCTTCACCCCTGGCACGATCGGCAAGCCGTAAAAAGCTTCGAATACTTCGCCTCGGTTGGTGGAGCGCTGTAGGCCACCATCGGGGCCCTGAATGAGCAGGGCACCAGGGTAGAGCAAAGATGCTTCTACGCGGCTGTAGTCGCGGGGGCTCACGATCCCAAAGCCCTGGTTGCTGGGCTTATCCTCGCTGTAGTTGGCATTATAGACCACTTCGCTATTCAGACCGGCCATCACCACGTCGGCAGCATCGTTGTCGAGGTCGCTGACGGCGTCAAAGTCGAATCCAAACGACGCCAGGCTGTAAGTCAGCGCTGATTCGAGGCCCTTGCTCCGCCCCACGAAAGTCTGACCCCGATCGAAGCTAGCTCGCACCGTCTCGATCGTTCCCACAAAAAACTGGCGGGGATTGTTGGGATTGAAGGTAACCGTGTTGATCGGAGTGGGCAGATATGCAGAGCCGCCCGTAAACCCATGCGAAGCAGTCTGCACCCATCTTCTTTCTTCAGTGAAGGTAAACCAGCGGTCTCCGGCCAGGATGATCTCGTTGGGATTGTCCGGGAAAATCTCTAGCACAAGCGACTCCCGGAGGTTCGCCCCCAGCGGATCAAAGACTGCGGGGCTATTGCGAGGGCCTACCCGCTCCCAGGGTTCGCTCTGACGCAGGTCTTTACGAAACACGCCCAAGATGCCGGCACTGTTGGCACCTGTAGCATAAAGGAGGTTGGGGTTGCTCAGCGCGACCGCAAACTC
>CAYVAP010000228.1:0-7308 GCA_964449365.1 uncultured Bacteroidia bacterium | reverse complement strand
GTCGTTGACCAGCGTGATCTTCCTGTATGATCACCTCGCGCGGCTGAGGAGTCATCACCTGGTCGAGCAGACGACGGGCATTTTCGAGCTCGACGCCCTCGATCAGCCTTCGCTGCTCTTCGACCGCCCTGCGCAGGGCTTCATCCCGGGCCATTTTTTCCTCGAAGGCGGTCTGCTCCTCTTGCGTCCATTGGCCTAGCAGGTAATCGTCGATGCGGTGCCAAAGGTCTTCGTTCATGGCTGGTTGCGTTGCGGGTGGAAAAGTTGCTTGAGGCGCTGCATACAGCGGTACTTCTCGTTTTTGGCGGTGGCCTCGCCGATCTGAAAGGCTTGGGCGATCTGGCTCATGGACTGTCTCTCGTAGTAAAATCGACTGAGGATCTGCTGGCAACGCTCCCCCAACTGCCCAAAGCGGCGCTGAAAATCAGCTTGTGCTTCGCGGTCGATCCAGTGGGCGAGGACGTCGTACTCATCGGGCGCTTCGGGTAGGGCTTCGTACGGCTGTTCGTAGCGGGTGCTAGCCTTTTTGCGCTGGTCCATCCAGCGACGCTTGCAGATCTCGACCAGGTAGGTACTGAGCTTGGTCGAATGACGCGGCTCAAAGCGCCCCTCTCGTGCGTTTTTCCACAGAGCCAGCACTCCCTCCTGAAACACGTCGCGGGCATCGTCTTCACTGCCACCAAAGGCCTGCACCTGTTGCCGCACCGCCGGAAACACCTTGTCATAGAGATATTCGAAGGCTTGCGACGTACCCTCTGGATCGAGCAGGCCCGCGTAGATGTCGTTGTCGCTCAGCGTTTGCCCCATAGATGGATTTTTCTGCGCCTCATGGCATCAGGCTGAAAGATACACCGCATCAGGGAAATATAAAATCCTGCCATCCTACCACCATGGGGGCGATTGGGCTCTATGGCGCGCCAATCTCCCTGCAGGCTGTGCGGGGTAAAGTTGGGATCGTTGGTGCCATGGTAGTTGCCTTTTCCATCGGTGTACCAATAGTCGTACAGGCCGTTTGGTCTTCTCTCGACTCAGGAGCAGCGAGGTCATCAGGAGGAAAAATATTTTCCCCCCGCCCCTGTGTGGATCGTGCGGAACTTTCGCGGAGAGGCTAAGACGCGTCGTCTCGCGGTGGAGATGTTCCCCGCGCCTTCCCCGCGATCCTGCGCCCCCGCGTAAATCCCCAAAGCAATAGCAACAGCAAAAGCCCCCCCAAGCCCCCTAGCCACCACCACGGTCGATCTGCGGGCAATTCCACGGGTGCATTGGCCCCCGTCAGCACCAGACCACCCCAGAAAAACGGATCGATGTAGCCAGCTTGGCCCTCGGCCAAATAAGATAGCTTGGCCTGTTGCAACGCTTGTGCGGTTGGTACCCCTGTGCGCAACTGGGCGTAAAAACCCTCTATTACGCGCTGTGATTGCTGATCGTCGATGGCCCACAAGCTATGCACCACTGAGGGACAACCCGCGTAGCGAAAAGCATGGGCCAGCGACAGCAGCCCCTCCCCCGGGCGGTAGGGGCCCAGGCCGGTTTCGCAGGCTGTGAGCACGGCTAGGCGGGCTGGCAGCGATTGCTGATACAGTTCGTAGGTGTGCAAATAGCCATCTTCTTCATGCGGTGGATCGGGCGTCAGAGCCAGAAAGCTCATCAGTGGCTCGGCGTTGCGCAGCAGGGCATGGGTGCCAAAGTGTAGCACCGCCGCCTGCTTGGCAGTCCGCAGCACGGCCGATTCGGTTGCCTCCGTTTCGGTCAGGGCTTTGCCCCAGCTCCGCTCGGCCAGGTTCTGCACAAAGGCCAGCGACCAGGGCGTAGACAGCCAGCGCAAAAACAATGAGTCGGGCGCTTGTTGAGGGGATAGCTTTCGTCGGTACGCCGCTTTGAGATCGGGCGCAAAGCCCGGCGCAATGCCCAGTACCATCTGCCCTGCTGGGCCAGTGCTTGGCTCGCCGGGTAGCAACTCATGGGCATAGTAAATGGCATGGCGGCGCAGCAGGTAAGGCCATTGATCTATCGGCTGCTCATCGATGGGTCTTTTACTCAGCAGCAATTCGAAGTTGAGGCGATAGAGCGGTCCATCAGGGAGAATGCGCAGCACGGGGCCCAGGTCTTTAGCCGTAGGAGGTAGCAACTGCCGATAGAGCCAATGGCTCAGCGTAGCCAGCCGCGCCGGCTGTTGCCGGCTGCGCAGCAGTGCCTGATATTGCTGCAGAGAGTCTGCCCAGCTTGTGCTCAGAGGCAAATAGTGGCTCTCCCAATCATCTGGCTCGACGTGCAGCAGCAGCAGCGCACTGTCGAGCCAGAGGTAGGCCAGCAGCGATTCGTCGCCTATTTTGGCCTGCAAAGCCCCGATTGGTACGGGTGCGGGGCCAAAGCGAGCCTGAAAGTAACGCGGATAATTGGCAGCCAGATGATCCTGATGCCGTTGCCATTCTTCTAGGGCAAGGGCCCGCGCCTGGCTCTGATCGGTGCTGGCCTGAAGGCGACCGCCTCTCTGCGCGAGGAAGCGCAGTCGCTCGCTCAAGCTCTGGCTGCGCTGCACCAGCGAATCGGGTACCTGCGCAAACCGCAGCGCCTGCCGCTGTTGCAAGGCCGCCTGGATGCTGGACCCACGGGTGGCTTGCACACTGCGCAGCAGCAAATTGGCCATGCCAACTTCATGATTGCCTTGCAGATGCGCCCAGTACGCGATCTGTCGGTAGATTCGTTGGGCCTGTTGGTACACGTCGCCCGGGTGGCTACCGGGCGGATAGAGGGCCAGGTACTCGGGCAGCCAATCGAGCAGCGCCTCAAATCTGATCAGGCTTAGCCGGGAGGCAGTGGGAGCGAGGTCGCCTGCGGCAAGATGCCACGCCAGGTCTGCCATAGCCAGATCCAATACCGATCGCGTATAGGTCTCGATGCGAAAAGGAGCCTCGCCCCCGGTCCAGCCGAGCGCCTGCCAGCCGTGATCGAGGTAGCGCCGGGCGCTGTCGCGCTGTCCGAGGGTGTGAAAAGCCTCGCTGAGTAAGGCCAGCGTTTCCAGGGTGTGAGCATGGGCTCTCCCCCGCTTTTGCGCGTAGACAGTGGCACAGCGGCGCCAGGTGGTGATGGCTTCCTGATACTGCCCCGCCTGCCAGTGTACGCTAGCTGATTCGTATTGCACATCGGCCAGCTTGCTGGTCGGCTCCTCGGGCAAAGCACGGTATTGGGCTTCGGCTTTTTGCAAATAATCTTGAGCGGCGGCGAACTGCTCCTGTCTGACCGCGATGGTGCCCAGGTTGTACCAGCTCTTGGCCAGATCAGGGTGGGGAGAGGCAAGCACCCGGCGACGGAGTGCCAGGGCCAGGCGAAAAGTCGAATCGGCGGCAGCATAGTGATTCAGGCCCATGTAGGTAGCGCCCAAGCCATCGAGGTAGGTGGCACGTTGCAAGGGGGAAGCTCCCGGCAAACTGTCAGCCAGTTGCAGCACTCGACGGTTGTAGCTCTCGGCGTTGCTCCAGTCTTCGAGTTTGACGTAGAGGTAGGCAAGGTTGTGATAATTTTCGATCAAGAGGTCGCGGCGACCTGCGGCGCGGTTGGAGGCAATGGCCTGACGGAGGTAGTACCTGGCCTGACGAGGATCGCCCTGATCGGCGTACGTCAGGCTGAGGTTGTTGGCCATGATGGCAAGGTGGGGATGCTCTGGCGGTAGGTGATGGGTAAGGATGCGCCAGGCCTGCCGGGCGGCCTGCTCGGCAGCCTTGAGGTCGCCCAAGTCGTCGAGTACCAGGTAGCGGGTATTGGCTCCGTAGCCCAGCTCGCGGTCTAGTGAATCGAGATAGGCGCTGCGCAACTCGCCTGCGCGTTCGATCCAATGGCGAGCCGCCTCGGCTTCGCTGCGCTGCACGTGCAGAAAGGCGCGCAGGTCGCAGGCTTGGGCCCAGAGCAAGGTGTCGGTGAGGTGGTGGCGCTCGCGTAGGTGTAGCACTTGCTTGATCTGGTCGAGGGCCGAGTCGATTTGTCCCGTTTGAGCGTGAGCCAGGGCCAGGCTTCGGTGGGCCTCCGCGCGCTGCTGAGGTGGGGCCGAGGCATGCACGGTCAAAAAATCTCGCAATAGGGCCTTACCTGCCTCGAATGCTCGCCCCTGCACCGCGCTGTGGCCCTCCATCAACGCATAGCGCAACACGCTATCGGGAGCTGCCTTGATATTGCTCAGCTGGGCAAAGGCCGCATGTGCCGCTGCGTAGGCGCCCGCCTGATACAGGCTATCGGCCTGCGATGGCGCTTGGGCCCACACCCAGGCCACACTCAACCAACTAATCCATCCAATCCAGCGCATAGGGATTGATTGCCTTTTTTTGAAATATCGGTAAGTTGGATGAGAATCTCAACCTGTATCCCCGCGCTCTGCGCGGTTGAGAAGTGCCGGATAGAATCCGGCGATACGCGGCCACTCATGCTTCCTCCCTCACTTGGCTTGAGGGTGAATAAAGGGCGATATAACTTTTCTGCGCTTTTTGGCGTTATTTACTTATTGCGAACCTTCAGACTAGCCTTGATTGCGAAGCAAGTATCTCTCTTCGTATGGCACCTGGAAGGTTCATTATTTAAAAAATATTAGTATGGGACGATTTGTGAGCATGATGTGTCTGCTGCTTTGGCTAGGCTGCGGAACCGAAGCGGAGGCTCCTACGGATGCTGAGCGAGGCCCTGTCATTGATCCTCAGGTTGAGCGTGATCTCGCCGATATCAAAGCCGATGGCGTTTTGCGAGCCATTACCACTTACAGCTCTACCAGCTACTTTCTTTATCGTGGGCAACCGATGGGCTTCGAATATGAATTGCTGCAGCGCTTCGCTGAGACTCAAGGTCTGGAGCTGGAGATCCTCATCGCTGAGGATATCGATGACCTTTTTGATATGCTCAATCGGGGTGAGGGCGACCTCGTGGCGCATGGCATGACTATCACCACGCCACGCAGGGCGGTGGTGGCTTTTACCAAGCCACATTTCACCACCTACCAGGCTTTGGTGCAGCGCAAACCCGATAATTGGCAGGCCATGAAGGTTCACAACATCAAAAAGCAATTGGTTTCCGATCCCCTGGATCTCATTGGCAAAACGGTTCACGTCCGTCGCCAGTCGAGCTACTACCAGCGCCTCCAGAATCTGCAAGAAGAGCTAGGAGGCGAGATCGATATCGACACGGTTTCGGGTAAGTTGTCTACCTCAGATATCATTCGCCTGGTAGCAGAGGGCGAACTAGATTATACGGTGGCCGACCACAACATTGCTGCGATCAATCAAGCCTATTACCGCAATCTGGACGTAGATACCCGCGTCAGCACCCAGCAGCGCATAGCCTGGGCAGTGCGCCGCAACTCTCCAGAGCTTAAGCAAATGCTCGATCGCTGGATCGAGGCGGAAAAACGCAGTGCCGAATATCACGTGATTTACAACAAATACTTCAAAAATCATCGTTCCTTTCGACGCATCGCCGAGAGTGATTTTTTTAGCAAAAACTCCGACCGTATCAGCCACTACGATAGCCTGATTCAGACTTACAGCCAAGAAATGGGCTGGGACTGGCGCTTGGTCAGCTCATTGGTTTACCAAGAGTCCCGCTTCGATCCGGGCGAACAATCCTGGGCGGGGGCACGAGGATTGATGCAACTAATGCCTGCCACAGCGCGAGAACTAGGGGTAAATAACCCGCTCAATCCCACAGAAAATTTGCGCGGTGGCACCCGTTACTTGGATCAATTGTATGAGCGCTGGGTAGGTATCCCAGACTCGGTACAGCGGATCAAATTTGCCATGGCTAGCTACAACTGTGGCTATGGACACGTGCTCGACGCTCAGCGCCTGGCCGAAAAGTATGACAAGGACCCATTAGTCTGGGACGACAACGTAGAAACATATCTCCTGCGCCTTTCTGACCGCCACTACTTCACTGATGAAGTGGTCAGGTATGGCTACGCCAGAGGCCACGAGCCTTATCACTACGTGCAGGATATTTTTACCCGCTATGACCACTATCAGAAGTTTATCGGGGCGTGAGAGATCTGTAGAAAAGCTTTTTGCTTATCAGCGCTTGAACTCACCTACATGAAAGGCGCACAAAAGCAGAGGGGATACCTTTCATATTAGCATACTCAGGGGCTGTACCTGTGAGGCAACTCTGCGAACTTTGACCTACCAACCAAACGTTCACCCCTGGCAACTCTCACTCTAGCGGCAGGCAGTCGATGCCGCAGCCAGTGAGCAGTTGGTCGAGCTCATGTTGAGCCAGTCCCTCTTCGATCAATTCCAGCACTTCGTGTACTTCGTAGTAGTCAAAGTGGAGGGTAATCGGGTAGGTTTCGAAGGGCAGCTCGAAGCGTTTTTCTTCGGGTGCAAACATCCCCTCGCTCAGGTCTAGAGCCAACAGTTGATCGCGGAGGCGCTGTAGGCTGCGAGGCGTGAAGCGCAGGCTGAGGTTGTTGAAGTGAAGAACCAATTGCCGCCCTTCACCCGGGCGAGCCATATATCCAGATTCGGTTTGATGAAGCGTATGCATGTATGGTTATTTAGACTAAATCTAAATTGAGTTACGAAACAAGTCCTTTTCTGGTTGACAGTCAATACCCAAGATTAGGTAGGCTCTCGGAGAAAAAATAAAAATGGCTGGTCTAGAAAGATAGCTTTTGCTGCATAAAGGTGCCATGATTGTATAGCCGTGTCCATGCGATGAATCATCGCCGATGAGATCTTTCTTCACCTATCTTTCTCTTTCACCTGTGCGAGCGGCCATCGGAATACGATATGCGGTTGCCGAGCACGGTTTCGGCACAGAGTGCTTCATCAGCCCTTCATATTAGGGCATAGGGGCTATACTGGTCAGAGGGCCAAAAAAACCACCTCCCAAAGCGGAAGGTGGTAAAGACCTAATCAAACATCAAAATTCAATGAATCTCATCTAAACGGGTTCATGAGACGCCTCACGGTTAGCTGTAGGGTGATCGTCTTCTTCTGTTTGTGCCAGCCAATTTTCAAACTCACTGGTTTCTAAAGACTCGGATTGGGCTGGCTCAGGCTGATGATTATCTAATTTTTTTCCCTGGTTGATATAGTAGAAGGCAAGCAACAGGATAGGGAAGGTAGCCATGATAATGGCTGGACTATTGATACTAATTTGTGTAATGGCTGAAATATTGATTGCTGCCCACATGACCACGTAGTAGAGAGCATTGCCCCAGATCAGGTTGCGACTTTGCGAGAGGTCGAGGGTACCCATTGCGGCGAAAATCTTGTAAGTATACAGGCCATAGCCTAGCCCTACGAACGCCAACCCTGCGTTGAGGAGAGGATC
>CAYVAP010000227.1:0-7320 GCA_964449365.1 uncultured Bacteroidia bacterium | reverse complement strand
GACAGGGTTGAGCTTCGCTCAACCGAAGGAGGGATCCCCCTGGAGGGGGACACAGGGGATAAATAACAACCTACGAGGCGACGCTACATCCCGATCACCCCTGATCACCCCGCTCACCCCTGATCACCCTGACCACCCCAATCACCCCGGATCACCCCGCTCACCCCGGATCACCTCCGATCACCCCTGACCACCTCCGATCACCCCTGACCACCCCGCTCACCCCTGACCACCCCGATCACCCCGCTCACCCCTGACCACCCCGATCACCCTGACCACCTCCGATCACCCCGGATCACCTCCGCTCACCCCGATCACCCCGCCCTATGTACATTGCCAACTCCCACCAAATCCGCCAAGCTGATCAGATCCAGATCGAAAGCCGCAACTTTCCTGGCATCTTGCTGATGGAAAATGCCGGTCGGCTCTGCGGTGAAAACCTGCGGGCGCTGTATCCCACTCAGCAGACCTTCCTGATTCTGGCTGGACCCGGCAACAACGGCGGCGACGGCTTGGTGATCGCGCGCTACCTACATTTCGCGGGCAAAGAGGTGCAGGTGCTCCTATCGCATCCGCCGGAGCGCTACACTGGTGATGCCGGCATCAACTATCGCATCCTCTCCGAACTGCCAGTGCCGCTGCTTTGGCAGGATGAAGACGACCTGCGTGAGATCCTCGACAGCTTTACCCAGCCGCCGCTGCTGGTGGATGCGCTTTTGGGTACAGGCATCAACGCCGAATTGCGCGAGCCGGTGGCCGGATTGATCGACGCCCTGAAAAAAGAATCATGCGCGGTGGTGGCCATCGACCTGCCCAGCGGCCTGAGCGCAGATACCGGCGAGGCCATCAATCAGCCGCTGAGGGCAGCGCACACCCTCACCTTTCAACTGCCCAAGCTCTGTCATCGCATCACCCCGGCGGCAGGCTTTTGTGGTGAGATTCATGTGCTGGACATAGGCTTGTGGCCCGAAGTGATCGAGCAACTAGGCATTCAGCGCGAAGAGCTGGACCTAGATTTTGTGGCTCGGTATCGCCGCGTGGTGGGCTTCGACACCCACAAAAACCGTCAGGGCCACGCCTTGCTAGTGGGAGGCAGTCGCGACATGGCAGGAAGCATTGCGATGACGGCTTTTAGCTGTTTGCGCAGTGGGGCAGGCCTGGCTACCGTGCTCACTACTGAGAGCGCCCGAGCTGCCGTGCTGAATCTTGCGCCCGAAGTGATGTGCCTGGGGCACGGCGCGGCTGAGCAAAGCTACCTGGATCTGCGCGCCGTGGATCGCTTTGAGCAGGCCCTACCCGGCAAACAAGCCCTAGGCATAGGACCGGGCTTGGGACAACGTCCCGAGGTCGCGGCCTTTTTGGAAGAAGCCCTACCCATGGTCCAGATTCCGCTGGTGCTGGATGCCGACGCCCTCAACGCCCTGGCCAACCATCCGCAGTGGTGGGCCTTGCTGCCAGAGGGAACCATTCTCACTCCGCATCCCGGCGAGATGCGCCGCCTTACGGGCCTCGACAATGTGAATGAGCGCCGCCTGGAAGCGGCGGAGCGACTGGCCCAGGATCGGCAGGTGATCGTGGTGCTCAAGGGGGCTGGTACCATCGTGGCCCTGCCCGATGGCCGTAGCTACGTCAACCGATCGGGCAACGCAGGTATGGCCACCGCTGGCAGTGGGGATGTGCTGACAGGGGTGATCACGGGCCTGCTGGCTCAGGGCTACCCGCCGGAGCTAGCCGCTCCGCTTGGGGTATACCTCCACGGCGAAGCAGGCGATCGGGCCGCCGCAGCCCTCAGCCCGATGGCCATGATGGCCATGGATATAGCCAGGGCGGTAAGATAAGTGGGGATGGGTAATCCGAAATTTGTAATCTTGCCAAGGAGCCTGATCGCTGACGTGCGAATAACGAATTGCCGATTAGGACTGTTCAAAACTCATTCTAGGAGTTTGATAAACAGTTCAGAACGACCTTCTAAAAGGCCATTGATCTCTTTAGCCTCCAACACCCTCCATCATTACAACGTCTCATTTCTATGCAAGATTTTTCCAAACTGGCCTACATCAGCGCTGCGCTGCTCGGCCTCACGGGCGTCATCGCTGGGGCCATGGGCGCCCACGCCTTGGAGAAAACCCTCAGCCCCGCCCAACTCGATGCCTACGAAACGGCGGTGCGATTTCAGATGTATCACAGCTTGCTGCTGCTACTGCTGGGCTTACTGGTAAGCTATTACGGGGGCAGCAATAGCTTGAGAATCACCATCATGGCAGTTTTGGTGGGAACCCTGCTGTTTTCTGGCTCGATCTATCTGCTGATCTTGACCCCGTTTAGCTTGGGATTGGTTACGCCCATCGGGGGCAGCATTCTGATCCTTGGCTGGGGTGCCCTTTTGGTGTGGGCCTTTCAGCGACAGCAGGGCGCTCGCCCGCCGCAGTGGTAAATCGCCGCCAACAACGTGGCCCTTGGTCTTTGCGTATCCTCTGTCACAGAAAAGCAGTTTGCATGTCGGAAGGTGCTTCTCAAGCGTCTGCCTGCATGGTAGCTCCTGAAACGAATGCTTATGCGTTACTTTTTTATTCTGTTGTTGCTGAGCGGTTTGATCGTAGGATTTTTGTGGTGGTACCGCCGCGCCACCGATCAGCGTAGCGATCATTTGCGCGAATTGCTGCGTCAACTCCGCGCTCAATATGAGCATTTCATGAAGCAGCGTCTTACCCTGGCCTATATCCGGGAAGACGATTGGCAGGATGAGCGGCAAAAGCTCGTCGCCGAGGCCCTGGAAATTCTCAAGCCCAACCTCGATGCCCTGGCGGCTCAGGTGAGCAATGGTCAATTTTGGGTCAGAGAGTTGCCTCTCGACGACGCGGTGTTCAGCAACGTAGCCGCCGAAGCGCAAGCCATGGCTCAGCAACGAGGGCTCGCGCGCCCCGAAGCCCGAGAAGAACTCTACCGCGCCTTTAGCGAGGCCATGCGCGCAGACCTGGCTCATCGCTGGCTAACCTATCAAACCGGAGATCGCCTCTCGCCTACATGAACGGTCAGGGGCATAAGGTGGTCAGGTACAGCATGTACCTTCCGTTCCTCTTGGCTCACTCAGTGGCCGCCCAAGCGGCTGTATTTACTTTCAACCTTGAATTTTGAACTGCAAAACTAATGACCAGCAGGGTTTTACCAGTGCTTCTGGTTAAACCCTGCTAGCGTTATGAAAGACCCTTATGAGAAACTGCTGCCCGATGGTTCGAAGCTGAGGGCGCTGGTAATGGTTTCTCTCAAGGCTTATCCTTCCATCAGCGCGCCTTCTTTGGTAGCAGGCAGGCCGTTTTTTTGGAGGATTTCCTTGGCCAGATTCATGTAGTTGATAGCGCCTTTGGAGCGGGCATCGAAAGCCAAGACCGGCTGCCCAAAGGAAGGGGCTTCGCTCAGGCGGGTATTGCGGTAGATCAGCGTTTCGAAGACCAGGGCTTCGAAATGTCGCTTCACCTCGTCGATCACCTGATTGGAAAGATTGAGGCGGCGATCATACATCGTGAGCAAAATGCCCTCGATGTCGAGCTTTTGGTTGAGGCTGCGCTGCACCAGACGAATGGTGTTGAGCAGTTTGGCTAGTCCTTCCAGCGCGAAATATTCGCACTGTACCGGAATCAACACCGAGTCAGCCGCCGCGAGGGCATTGACCGTCACCAGCCCCAGCGAAGGCGAGCAATCAAGGATGATGAAGTCATACTCATCGCGTAGGTGCTCGATCTGCGGACGCATCAGGCTCTCGCGACCATCCATTTCCACCAACTCCACCTCGGCCCCGATCAGATCCTCCGCCGCAGGCACGACCTGCAGGTTGGGAAACTCAGTATCCTCGATGATGCGGTGAATGTCCACGTCCTCTTCGACCATGGTGCTGTAGATGCTGGTCTTGAGCTGATGCACATCCAATCCCACGCCAGAAGTTGCGTTGGCTTGCGGGTCGGTATCGACCAGCAGGGTCTTGTACTCTAGTGCAGCAAAGCTCGCGGCCAGGTTAATCGCAGTCGTGGTCTTTCCTACGCCGCCTTTCTGGTTGGCTAGACAAATGATTTTACCCATGATGCGTTCGTTGCGGGGGCATGGTTGATTTTATGATTTTTTGATTGGTTGAATGCAAAGTCGTGCTTTCCTTCAAAAAATCAACAACTCACCCCATTCTTCATTAATTTTGCCCTCAAATATAATAGTTTGACCCTGCAATTCATCCACCACCGGGCACGAATGATGTGTATAACTTCAGTTTTGTTCACGATTTTGTGGATAAGCTGTGGAAAACCCACATCTGAGGTGGATAACCGCCAGGTCTTTCGCATGAATCTCGACGCGGGCCTCGAATCACTCGATCCTGCCTTCGCTTCTTCTCGCTCGCCTATCTGGATGACGGCCCAAGTGTACAATGGCCTGGTGTTGCAAGACAGCAGCTTTACCGCTCAGCCCATGATTGCCCGGCGCTGGACCATCAGCGACTCGGGCCGGGTGTATACCTTCATTCTGCGCGATGATGTGTTTTTCCATGAAGATGCGGCCTTCTCTTCCCCGTCTGCCTCATACCCCCGCGTTCCGCGCGCAGACGACTCTCTCTCCGGTCAGAGACCGGAGGTGCGTACCCGCCCGGTAACGGCCCATGACTTCGTCTACAGCTTTACCCGTGTGCTTGATCCCGAGGTAGCAGCCAAGGGCAGTTGGATCTTTCGGGGGCGTATCGTGGGGGCCGATGCTTTCGTGGCAGGTGAAGCCGATCAGGTCGCAGGCTTCGAAGCCCTGAATGACAGTACTTTGCGCATCACCCTCACCCGGCCTTTTCCGGCCATGCTAGGGCTGCTGTCCATGCCTTACGCTTACGTGGTGCCGCGCGAGGCGGTCGAATGTTACGGCGATGACTTTGGCCGCCATCCGGTGGGCACGGGGCCTTTTCGGTTTTTTCGCTGGAAGAATGGGCAGCACCTCATTTTGCACCAAAATCCCCACTACTTCGAGCGCGATGCGCAGGGAGAGCCCCTGCCTTACCTCGACGCGGTGAGCGTCAAGTTCATCCCTAGCCGCCTGACGGCCTTCGTGGCTTTTCGCCAAAATCAGCTCGACTTTATCGGCGACCTCGACGCTAGCTACCGCGATGAGGTGCTGGCCCGCGATGGCAGCATCCGAGAGCCCTACGCCAGTCGCTACCAATTTATCCTGGCCCCGCAACTCAACACCGAGTACCTCGGCATGCTCATCGACGACACCGCTGAGGTGGCGCAGGGGCACCCTTTGCAAGACCTGCGCCTGCGTCAGGCGCTCAACCACGCTATCGACCGCGAGCGGCTGGTGCGCTACCTGCTCAATGGGATGGGCTATCCCGCTCAGGCGGGCTTTGTTCCCTACGGCCTGCCCAGTCATGATCCCCAAGCGGTGGCGGGCTACTCCTACGATCCCGAGCGAGCACGTGCCCTGTTAGCCGAAGCCGGCTACCCCAACGGCGAGGGGCTGCCCCGCCTGACCTTGCATTCTACTGAAAAGTACGCGGCTATTTCGGAATATATTCAGAAGTCTTTTGAAAACATCGGGGTGAAGCTCGAGATCCAAAATCAGCAGGGGGGAGCTTTACGCGGCGACATCTACGGGGTCAAGCTCAATTTTTGGCGGGCCAGTTGGATCGCTGATTATCCCGAGGGCGAAAATTACCTTAGCCTTTTTTACTCCGAAAATGCCTCTCCCAACGGTCCCAATACGACGCATTTTTCTTCCCCACGCTACGACTCGCTCTATCGAGCGGCTCTTAGCCTCACGGACGATTCGGCCCGCTACGCGGTATACCACGAGATGGAGCGGTTGATGCTAGCCCAGGCGCCCATCATTGCGCTGTATTATGATCGCAGCTTTCGGATGCTACAGCCTGGCTGGACCGGGCTGGGCAGCAACGCGATGAACCACCTCTACCTCAAGCAGGTGCGTCGAAGACACTCGGCTCACCTATATGAACGGTCAGGGGGATAAGGTGGTCAGGTACAGCATTTACCTTCCGTTCCTCCTAGCTCACTCCGTGGCCGCTTGAGCGGCTATATTTACTTCCGACTACGAACTCATTCCACTGAGTAACAGTCGAAAAGTAACCTCCCTTTTTCCATTTTAGGCAAAGAAATACAACCCCCTGTCTATCAACTTTTTACTCTGCGCCTCGGCGTCTCTGCGTGAAACAAAAAGGGGAAGTTGTTCTTTGAGCCTTACTAACCCCTTCTCACCAGCATGGCTGCACCAAACACCCCTGCGCTATCACCTAGCTTGGGTCTGAGGATGGGGGTTTTCAGCACGGGGTTGAAAACGAACTTTTCCACCGAAGCGGGACCTTCGGTGTAGAGTAGGTCGATGTTGCTCACGCCGCCGCCGAGCACCACAGCATCAGGATCGAGGATATTGATGATCACGCCTAGGGCCTTGCCAAAAAAGTACAGCAAGCGATCCATGGTAGCTGTGGCGTGGGAATCGTTGCCTGCCTGATCGCGTTCGACGATTTCTTTGAGCGGGCGGGCTTGGCCGCTTTGGCTGGCGTACCAGCGCTCTAGCGAGGGGCCAGCCAGAATGGTCTCGACGTTGCCGTGCAAGCCACTGTAGGACTCGCCGCCCGATTTGTCCAAAAAGTTGTGGCCCCACTCGCCCGCGATGCCATGGCGGCCAGGTAGCAGTTGCCCATTGACCACGATCCCGCCGCCTACGCCGGTACCCATGATCACCCCAAATACGACCTTGGCCTCGGGTACCTGCTCGGGGACGGCGCCTAAGACGGCCTCGGCCAGCGCAAAACAGTTGGCATCATTGGCCATCTCGATTGGTACTCCCAAGCGCGCCTCCAGATCCTCCCGCAAGGGCCGTCCGTTGAGCACTGTGGTGTTGCTATTTTTCATCTGCCGGGTATCCGGATCGATCGCACCAGGGGTGCCAATGCCGATCCGATCGGGCACTAAGCCAGTTTCCTGTTTGACCTGGTCGATCAGGTGATGGATTTGGCCCAGAATGTGTTCGTAGCCATGCTCCCGTCCTGTCGGTAGGCGGCGGCGAGCAAGGGTCTTGAACTGATCTTCGCCGTCGACCACGACGGCTTCGACTTTAGTCCCGCCGAGATCAATGCCCCAGAGTGGGTTCATAAGTTTTGATTAGAAGTAATTCGTAATTCGTAATTCGTGATTTTGGTGAGGAATCCCAAATCCCAAACCCCAAACCCCAAACCCCAAACCCCAAATCCCAAACCCCAAACCCCAAATCCCAAACCCCAAACCCCAAAACCCAAACCCCAAAACCCCAAAACCCAAACCCCAAACCCCAAAACCC
>CAYVAP010000226.1:6441-7354 GCA_964449365.1 uncultured Bacteroidia bacterium | reverse complement strand
AACCCAGAATTCCAGCGTTTTGAAAAATCACAAATCTTGGGTTGCTGAACTATACCTCATGTCCACCATTATGCTCAAGCCGTTCCAGCAGAAGCTGGGTAAGCCCTACCAGGACCTGGAATTTTTGCTGCGCGCCTTGGAAGAAGCCATGATCGAAAATGGCGAAACCGAGATGGCCCGCATCATTCCTTTGATCAATCAGGCGCAGCCCTTCGGGCAGGATCAGATCGACAACAAGGTGATACAGCTCTACAGCATTGTGTTTCAACTGATCAATCTAGTGGAAACCAATGCTGCGGTGCAGCAGCGCCGACTCGAAGAAAATGAATCCCTGAGCGGCGTCAACGGCCTCTTTGCTCAGCACCTCCAGCAGTTGCTAGACTCAGGCCTCTCGCAAGCGGATATCCTGGCCCACCTGGGTGATATCGAGGCGGAGCCGGTCCTCACCGCCCACCCCACGGAGGCCAAGCGCTCGACCGTGCTGGAGCATCATCGGGAGCTGTACTTGCTGATGGTACAGCGAGAAAACAGCATGTTTTCGCAACAAGAACAGCACAACATCCGCCACAACATCAAGCTGGCTCTGTATCGCATCTGGAAGACGGGCGAAATTTTCCTGGAGAAACCGGGCCTGCGTTCGGAGTTTCGCAACATTTTGCATTACCTGACCAATATCTTTCCAGAAGTGCTGCCGGTGATCGACCGCCGCTTCGTGCAAGCTTGGGGTGCGGTGGGCCTGGACCGGGAGGCCCTACTCGCCCAAGGACAGCTACCACGCCTGGCCTTTGGCAACTGGGTAGGCGGCGACCGGGATTGCCACCCCCTGGTAACGGGCGAAATCACCCATGAGGTGCTGGGTCAATTGCGGCTCTACGCCTTCATCGTGCTGCGCCGCAAACTTACCACGCTGGTG
>CAYVAP010000226.1:0-6431 GCA_964449365.1 uncultured Bacteroidia bacterium | reverse complement strand
GGCCATCTGCGAGCAGTTGGGGGCAGATCGGGCCGAGGAGGCCCTGCACCGCAATCCTGGAGAGGCTTTCCGTCAATTGGTGAGCCTGATGCTGGCCAAGCTGCCGCTGAATATGATGCGCGACCACGCCACGGACCTGAACGAGTTTCCGGGCTGCTATCGCCTGGCCGATGAGTTGATCGGAGACCTCAAACTGCTGCGGCAGAGCTTACTGCTGTACGAGGCCAAAAGCATCGCCCACAACGACGTGCTCGACGTGCTGCGCCACGTGCAGACCTTTGGCTTTCACCTGGCTCACCTCGACATCAGGCAAAACAGCAGCTTTCACGATCAGGCCATCAGTCAACTGATGCAGGCCGCGCGGCTGGAAGACACCGACTTTGCAACCTGGTCAGTAGAGAAGCGGCTAGGGTTTTTTGAGCAGGAATTGCGTCTCAACCGTCCCTTCACCCACAAAAATGCGGAGCTAGGCCCCAACGCAAAGGCGGTGATGGAGGCATACCACGTGCTGGAGCAACAGGTAAGCGCCTATGGCACGCACGGGCTCGGCGGTCTGATCGTGAGCATGACCCGCAGCCTGGCCGACCTGATGGCTGTGTATCTGCTGGCGCGCGAAGCGGGCCTCACCCGCAGCGAAGAGGCAGGCATCAGCCTGAATCTGCCGGTGGTGCCCCTGTTCGAAACCATCGAAGACCTCGAAGCGGCGCCTGCCATTCTCGACGCCTGGCTGTCGCATCCGCTGACCCAACGCAGCCTGGCCCGCATCCAGGAGGAGCGCAACCTGCGCCAACCCACCCAGCAGGTGATGATCGGCTACAGCGACAGCAACAAGGACGGGGGCATTTTGGCCAGCAATTGGTACCTGCACAAGGCCCAAGCCGCCTTGCAACAGGTGGGAGCCAACCACGGGGTGCGCATTCGCTTTTTTCATGGCAAAGGCGGCTCCATCAGCCGAGGGGCCGGGCCTACGCACTACTTCATCGCGGCGCTGCCGCACAGCAGCGTTGACGGCAGCATCCGCATCACGGAGCAGGGCGAAACCATCGACCAGAAGTACGCCAACAAGGTCAACGCCGCCTACAATCTAGAGCTGCTGATGGCCTCGACCATGGGCAAGACCCTGCGTAGCCGCCACAGCGAGCAGGCCCCGCATCCTCTGGCCAAGTTGGTCGAGCCCCTGGCCCAAAACAGCTATCGCCATTATCGCGCACTGCTAGAAACGCCTGATTTTATCCGCTTTTATCGACAGGCCACCCCTATCGACGCCATTGAGCGCTCCAAGATCGGCTCGCGCCCCTCACGACGTACGGGCACCGCTAGCCTCGACGACCTGCGGGCCATTCCCTGGGTCTTTAGCTGGAATCAGTCCCGCTTCAACATGACGGGCTGGTACGGCGTAGGATCGGCCTTGCAAGCATTGCGCGAGCAGGATGAAGCGGGATTCGAAGCCTTGACCAAGGCCACCGAGACCGACCCCTTCATCCGCTACGTCTTCACCAACATCGATACCGCGCTGGCCTCTACCGATGAGCACATCATGGCCCTCTACGCCGATCTGGTGGAGGATCTCGACATCCGCAGCCGTTTCATGGCTCTGTTTTTGGCCGAGCTAGCGCGTACCCGCGATATTTTGGGCGATATGTTTGGGCGGTCGATGGCCGAGCGACGCACCCATCACTTTTATTCGACCATGCTGCGCAATGATCTGCTGCTCAACCTGCATCAACAGCAAGTGGACCTGCTGCGTCGTTGGCGCTCGGCGGGCCATCAGCCGAGTGAGCCTAGCGATGGGGTGCTGGTGGATCTGCTCACTACCATCAATGCCATTGCGGGCGCGCTGCGCAATACGGGTTGAGGCGGTATGCCTCCACCGCTCATGGCTGCTCCTATACGAAGCGATCCGACACCGAGTGGGTGCCGGAGCGCCGCGAGTGATTGTCAGCCTCACCGCTCGGGGGATCAGAGGCTCATGGCTGCTTCTTCTCTCAAGAAAAGGGCGTCCATGTCGATTTCAGGCAGGATCGCATAGGGGCCGACGTTGGCTTCGTTCCATTGATCGATATAGGTGCGCAGGTTTTTGAGGCGGGTTTTGGGCTTGCCGCCGAGCGCCACGTTGAGCACCTTGAGCAGCTTTTTGGCGTGCTCGTAGCGAGCCATGGTCGTCTTGCGCAGTTGGCGCTGCAAGCTCAGAATAATCTGGGTGGCTAGGTCAAAGTCTTGCAGCATCACGTAGGTGAGTGCCTGAAAAAATTTCACCTCCAGATCGGCATGGACATGCTTGCGCAAATTGACCTCCTGACGTAGGCTGAACAGCACGCGGGAGGCTTTTTTGTATTTGCCCGCCGCAAAGTAAGCATGGGCCAGAAAGCGGTTGTAGTTGAGAAAAAAGGCTAAGCGATAGGGGTCGAGGTCCAGATCGCCGATATAGCCATCGATGTCCTTGATGAGTTGGTCGATGGTATGGTTGCGCTGGTGATAGCGCAGCTTCTGGAAGAGAAAGATGGAGGTGTTGGCGTTGAGGTGATAGCTGGTGAGCAGCTCTTCGATCTTGTAATCGAGGATTTCGAAGAAGATCTTGGATTTGTCCCGAATCTGGTTGCGCTCGTAATAGGTGAAGCGCAAGAAGTTGAAGAGGTTGTTTAGGTTCTGATAGAGGGTATCGTCTTTGTATTCACCCAAAATCTCAAAGCACTTCTCAAACATAGCCTCGGTATCCTCCACCTCGCAGCGGATGGTATCGGGGATGTTGATGAAGAGCTTAGCATAAATGTGGATGATAGACTTGAAAATGTAAAGTCGGTGCGACTCGTAGAGGTTGTTGAGGTTGTCGATCTTTTCCATCACGCGGATCATCTCGGCGTGATCGCGGTCTTTACGCCCGAGGAAATAGTTGTCGAAGGCGCGGAAAAACTGCACCACCAGATCGACGCCCTTGTCCATGGCCACGGCGTAGGCCACCTGCTGGTTGTAGCGGCTTTTGAAATAGGTGTAATTGTCTTCGTCAAAGGCGTGCAGGTTTTGCAGCTCTTTGTAGACGATCATGAGGCCAAAGGGAAAGTCAAAGGCGATGAGTTCGCGCTCCAGGCGACGCAGAGCGGCGACGGAGATTTCGCGGGGATTGTTGAAGACGAGGTCATTTACATTGAGCACCCGCTGCATCAACTGCAGGTTGGGATCGCCCATGCGGTTGAGCAGGTAGGTCTCGATTTTCTGATTGAGACGAGACTTGAGCACGTAGAAAGCCGAGGGTGAGATGTCCTGCACATCGAGAAACTCCTTGTCAGGCGTGATGGGGTTATCTCGGATGATCTTCAGGAAGGCCGCGCTTTTGTCTGCCTTGTTGGCAGTAAAAGTGGTGTAAATTTCGTCGAATTCCTCTTGAGTGAGCTGGCTGACGATCTTGTATAAGTCCATAACGTGTCGGTTGAGTGGCGTAGCACAATAAGAAACCAGGGAAGACATCGCTGGTAAACGTCCGTGATCCGAATCTGAATCAGAGAAAGCAGGCAGAAGCAACACCTGCGGACTGGAGATCGACAAGGCAAGCAGGAGTAAAAATGTGACCAGTTTGAGAAGCTAAAGGCGCAGTTTTGATTTTTAATTCCCCGAATTCGACTTTGTAGATGCGACTTTTCGATTTTGGCCACTCGTTTTTCGATTTTACGACTGCTAATTTCAAAAATTTTTTCTCCAATTCTCAGTTTTTCTACCGTTGAAACGATAAGTCCTAGTTAGCTATTTTAAAAGTATGTCTTCGCTTTCGATTCGTCGACAACAAAACCGGGGTAAGGCTTACATGGGTGTTTTATCCGGGAGGGGAAAATGAAGCACCTCCGGTCTTCTTGTGCGGCCGTCATAGAATTCCCGCTATATGAAAACCATTGGATTTCGTCGTTGGTTCGTAATAATACTTATACTTCAAAGTGGTTGAATGGTAGAGTGGTTGATTTATTAAATGACCTTGTTATCAATAAGTTATAGTGTCTTACACCTCTACAATCCTTACGCCACGTAGTGTATCATCAAATTTGCTTCCGTCAATCTGTTTAGGATTGGCTATCTTTGCCCTAAACGCCATGGCTGCAGCCCGCGCTGCTCCCTCGCGTTCCTCTCCCGAATCATTCATCTCGAATTTCGAAATACCCCTTATGCAAGGCAACGGCATTTCCCCCTATGCTCTGACGCATTTCTCCTACCAGCGCATCCTCACCCAAGAGGTGCCCATCGGCGATACGCCCGTAGGTGGCACCCACCCCATCCGTATCCAGTCTATGACCACCTGTGATACCATGGACACTGCGGGCACGGTGGGAGAGACCCGGCGCATAGTCGCGGCCGGCTGTGAGTATGTACGCATCACCGCGCCGAGCAAAAAGGAGGCCCACAACCTGGCCGAGATCCAGGCGGAGCTGCGTAAGCGCGGCTGCACCGTGCCTCTGGTGGCTGATATCCACTTTACCCCCAATGCCGCCGAGATCGCGGCCCGCATCGTGGAGAAGGTACGGGTCAACCCCGGCAACTACGCCGACAAAAAGCGCTTTCAGGAAATCGAATACACCGACGAAAGCTATCAGGCCGAGCTACGGCGCATCTACGAGCGGTTTTCGCCCCTGGTGAAGATCTGCAAAGAGGAAGGTACTACCATGCGCATCGGTACCAACCACGGCTCGCTCTCCGATCGCATCATGAGTCGCTACGGCGACACCCCCAAAGGCATGGTCGAATCGGCCCTAGAATTCGTGCGCATCTGCGAAGACCACGACTTCTACGACCTGGTCATTTCTATGAAAGCCTCTAACCCGCAAATCATGGTGCAGGCTTACCGCATGCTGATGCAAGAAATGCTCGCAAATGGTCGGGTGTACCCCATGCATCTGGGGGTAACTGAAGCGGGCGAGGGCGAAGATGGCCGCGTAAAATCGGCCCTGGGCATTGCTACCCTGCTGATGGATGGCATCGGCGACACCGTGCGGGTGTCGCTCACCGAGGCCAGCGAGCACGAAATGCCCGTGGCCGACTTCTTGGTCAAGCACTACGTCAACCAGGCCCAGCAGCTGCGCCGCAACGAGGAGCCGACCGATCCACAGGAGCTGGTCCAGCTCAAGCTGCCCTTCGACCCGCTGGCCTTCGAGCGGCGCGTGGCCATCGAGCTGGAAAACCTGGGCGGCGATCAGGTGCCGCGCGTGATCGCGGACATCCGCCACGCCTGCGCCCAGCCGGGCGACCTGCGCGAGATTGGCTACACCTACTCTGAGGTGTTGGACAAGTACAACTTCTCCGACACTGCGGCGGACTTTGCCTACCTAGGCAGCGAGGTGCCGACCTATGAATTGCCCGGCGGCCTCAAGCGCGTCTTTGACCACGCTACCTGGCGCATGCTGGCCGACCGCGCCGTGAATTTCCCCTACTTTGCCACCCCGGCCGACTTCCTGCAAGCCGAGGACAAAAGCGAGCGCCTCAACTTCGTCGAGGTCACCCGCGACACGGTGGGCGAGGTCATCGCCCAGCCAGCGGCCTTCGAACAGGTGAGCTTCGTGCTCTACAGCGACGAGGTGATCCCGACCTATGACCTGCGCTACTGCGCCTACCGCCTCATCAACGCAGGCTTTACCCAACCGCTGATCGCGCGCCTGGGCCTACCCGAGTCTTTCGACTACTTCGACAACAGCCGCTATCCCGACTACGTGCAGATCAGCCACGAGGCGCAGACCCAACTGGCGCTGGCTTCGAATGGCTCTACCCTGTTGGTAGATGGCCTGCTGGATGGCCTCTGGATCGACCGCGCCGACGCCTGCCGCAACCGCACGGCCTTCTCCATGCTGCAACTCGCGCGCCTGCGCATCACCAAGACGGAGTACATCTCCTGCCCCTCCTGTGGCCGGACCCTCTTTGACCTGCAAGAAACCACGGCGCGCATTCGCAAGCGCACTGAGCACCTCAAGGGCGTGAAGATCGGTATCATGGGCTGTATCGTGAATGGCCCCGGTGAGATGGCCGACGCCGACTACGGCTACGTAGGAGTGGGCCCCGACAAGATCGCCCTCTACCGCGGCAAAACGGTGGTGAACAAAGGCGTGAAGACCGCCGAAGCGGTGGATGCCCTGATCGACCTCATCCGGGAAGATGGCAAGTGGATCGAGCCAGGCGCAGAGAAAAATTCGGAATTCGCGATGCAAAATTCGTAACCGCAGCAAGCTGGAGCGGGCTTATCTACCAAAAAAGTCTGCGCCAGCCTTGATCTTTTTTGAAAAAAAGACCGTATATTTGTCAGCTCAATCCGATCACCTGTGCGCTATGCGCCGCGAACTCGGAGCGAATTCCGCCACATTAGCTCAGTTGGTAGAGCAGCTCACTCGTAATGAGCAGGTCGTCGGTTCGAGTCCGATGTGTGGCTCTAGTGCCTTCGGAATTAAGTAATTAACCATTCGAAA
>CAYVAP010000225.1:6522-7360 GCA_964449365.1 uncultured Bacteroidia bacterium | reverse complement strand
GCCATTGACACCGTTGTTGCCAGCACTATTGAGTACCACGATGCCACGAGAGGCTGCCACATCTGCCGCGCGCGTGATGGTAGCGGTATTACCATCAAGATCGCTTATTGCGTAGTCATGCTCAAAGCCATCGAAGTCTTTGTAGCCCAGGGAAGTGGTGAAAATAGCCGCTCCCATGCTGTCGGCGTACTCGGCGGCTGCGACCCAGTTGTCTTCTTCTTGGGGGGTTTCTGAGGCGTCATTCTCGGTACGTAGCAGCAAATAATCCGCTCCGGGCGCTGAGCCGATCAACTCTCCAGGCATCACTGCCGCTAGCAGGGAGAAGACATAGGTGCCGTGGCGGCAGTGCGAGCAGCGATGATAGACATCATCGTCGCCGTCTACATAGTCGCGGGTGCCAATGATGCGCCCCTCTGCAAAGAGATGGTCAAACCTCGGCAGATAGTCTATGCCGTAAAATCCATTGTCAAAGACCGCGACCAGTACCCCCTGGCCTGTGAGCTGATTGCGATGCAGCACCTCTAGGTCGAGCATCTCTAGCTGACGGAGGTGGCTGTTGCGTTCAGCGGAATCAGGGCAAGTTTCGGCTAGATCTGTAGGCACGGCCAAGCGCCCCAGGGGCCGAAGGTCGGTTACGAAAGGAAGCTCACGGACCGCCGCACACTGATCCGGGGTGAGGGGAGCCGACACGGCATTGAGCCAGCGAGAGGGGTATCGGTATGCGACGCCCAAGGCAGCCACCTGCGCCAGGTATTGCTCTGCCACGGGATAATCGTAGTGATCCAGCGGAATACCTTGTGCCATGCAGCGCTGCCAGGCGCGAGGCGAAAGCAGTTGA
>CAYVAP010000225.1:0-6512 GCA_964449365.1 uncultured Bacteroidia bacterium | reverse complement strand
AAACCTGATCGTGGCCAGGCTTGTCGGCAAAATGAATCCAATAGCTAGGCTGAGCCAACAAAGGGGCAGCCATGCTTACCCAAAAAGCCAGAACCCAAAAACGTAACGGATGAGACATGAATTGGTATGCGGTCAGAGAGGACTGAAAAGACGAGGGGTGTGGCTCAAGATATCTGCCCAAAGCTGCAAAGGTAATGGTCGGCTTCAGTGGTTTCAAGCGCAGATAAAATAAAATCATATACCTTCAAAAATGTTTTGGGTAGGGTAGGGAGGGGAGAAGGTTTGGCTTCCCTCAGGTGGTCTGTTAATTTTGTGAGCGTTTATGCGGCCTCTCTTCACTAACCACCTCTCTCGATGCTCCCGCTCCACCCACTCGGCTCTACAGCCCTCCCGGTCACCCGCTTGGGCCTCGGCATGGCCGCCCTTGGTCGGCCCGGCTACATCAACCTCGGCCATGGCCAGGACCTTACCCCTACGGGCTACGACGTGGCGGCCATGCGCACCCACAGCCTGGCGGTGCTGGATGCGGCCTATGCGGCGGGCATCCGCTACGTCGATGCGGCTCGTTCTTACGGGCGAGCCGAGGCGTTTTTGGCAGCGTGGCTGGCGCAGCGCGACCTGGGGCCTCAGGCGCTTACTATCGGCTCCAAGTGGGGCTACACCTACACCGCTGAGTGGCAGGTACAGGCCAGCCAGCACGAGGTGAAGTCGCACACCCTTTCGGTGCTCGATCAGCAGTGGGGAGAGACCCAGCAGCATTTGGGTACGCATCTGGATCTGTACCAGGTCCACTCCGCTACCCTTAGCAGCGGTGTGCTCGACAACGTGGAGGTGCTCAACCGCCTGGCTGAACGCAAGCGTGAAGGCGTGGCCATTGGCCTTTCGATCAGTGGGGTGGGGCAAGCCGATACCCTACGCCGAGCCTTGGAATTGCGCATGGAGGGCGCGTTGCTCTTCGACACGGTGCAGGCCACCTGGAACCTCCTAGAGCGGAGCGCCACCTCCGCCCTCATCGCCGCCCATGACGCAGGCATGGGGGTGATCATCAAAGAGGCCCTGGCCAACGGTCGCCTCACCGACCGCAACCAAGATCCTGCCTTCGACCCGCAAAAGATCGTCCTGCTAGAACAAGCCCAGCGCCTAGGATGCCCCCTCGACGCCCTGGCCCTCGCTGCGGTCCTCGCTCAGCCTTGGGTCGACGTGGTCCTCAGCGGCGCATCTACCGTGGAGCAACTGCAATCCAACCTCCTGGCCATGGACGTCCCCTGGGACGAAGAAGCCGAGCAGGCCCTCAGCACCGTGATCGAAAGCCCCGCATCGTACTGGACCACACGCGGACGCTTGGCTTGGAATTGATGAGGCCATCCATGAGCATGCGCTGCATTTCTGCCCCAGAAAAAGGGTCCGGATTACACGTTGGTCTCCCAAACTTTGACTTTGGGAAAGGCGTTATAAGGGTATGGCAGCAAATCTTTCTCAAATGCAACGACGGGTTTTACCCCTCACGCTGATCGTGGTGGTGATGTTGATTGCGTTGCGCTGGTACGGACCCTCGGCGACACAGGCGCCTGAAAAGGTGGCCAGACAGCAGCTAGGGCCTTACTTACCTGAAACCGAGCTGCTACAAGCCGCTCCCCTCAAGTCGATCGTAGCGGTTTATCAGAGGGGCGATTCGGCCCAAGCCACCGAGCTGATCATCGATGCTCTAGAGAAGGATACCACCCTCTCACCGAGCGCCCGCGCTGAATTGACGCTGGCTCTGGCTAATTTCAACCTGCGGCAGGGGCATCCCGACTTGGCCCGTACCCGCTTACTCGGCTACGACCAATTTCCACGCCCGCGCCAGCGCGCCGAAGCGAATTGGTGGCTGGCCATCTCTTACCTGACCGAGGGCAACGTACCCGCTGCCCGCCGACATCTTCAGCAGATCGCCAGCGATGACACGGAGCACCGCGATCAAGACGCCCAAGGTCTGGGGGAGCGCCTGCCAGCAGGGACGAATCCCTGATCATGCATTTTGCTGACCATTCCGTTTTCGCGTGCCACGCCTCCTTTTGTAAGGTTCTGATTATCAGAAAAAAACGCTTCATGATAGGCTGCGCGTCATCCCCTGTGTCCCGACTAGTGGCATCGGCTGCTGGTACGGCCAACTGAGAGAACCAATATGAGGGGCTTTTAGGGCCGAAACCGTGCCTCGCGACCGCATACCATATCCCGCATACCGCATACCGCTCATGCAACTGAGGCCAATAGACCTACGCCTCTATGCCAATTAGCCTTTCCCTTTCCCCTCAAAAAGCCGTAGTTTCGCGCCGTCTTGAGTGGCATACAGGAGAAGCTGGTGCTTCGCATTCGAAATTCGTGATCAGGAATTCGTAATTTAAAGCGCTGATGGCCAACATTTTATGCGAATTTCGAATGGTTAATTACTTAATTCCGAAGGCACTAGCAAATACTTTCCTCGCCACCCAGATTACCGTTGACCATTGACCATCATCTACTGTTCACTGTTCACCTCGATCACTGTTCATTGCTCACTGTTCATTGCTCACTATTCACTGATCACCTCGATCACTGTTCATTGATCACTATTCACTGCTCACTATCCACTGATCACCTCGATCACTGTTCATTGATCACTATTCACTGTTCACCTCGATCACTATTCACTGCTCACTGTTCACTGTTCACTGCTCACTGCTCACTGCTCACTATTCACTGACCTATGCGCATTCTCACTGGCATCCAGGCTACCGGCAAACCTCACCTCGGCAACCTGTTAGGGGCCATTTTGCCTGCCATCGAGCTAGCCAACGACCCCAACAACGATTCCTTTCTCTTCATCGCCGACCTGCACACCCTCACCACGCTGCGCGATGGCGCTTTGCTACGCCAAAATGCCTACGAGATCGCAGCGGCTTGGCTGGCCTGCGGCCTAGACCCCGAGCGCTCGGTCTTTTACCGACAGTCAGACGTGCCGGAAGTGGCAGAGCTAGCCTGGTACCTAGGGTGCTTTATGCCTTACAGCCGCCTGCAACTGGCGCATAGCTTCAAGGACAAGGCTGATCGCATCAGTCAGATCAACGCTGGGTTGTTTACCTATCCGGTGCTGATGGCGGCAGATATCGTGCTGTATGATGCGCACATCGTCCCGGTGGGCAAGGACCAAAAGCAGCACCTCGAATTTACCCGCGACATGGTCGAGGCAGTCAATCGCACCTACGGCGAGGATACCTTGGTGCTGCCCGAGGCACGGATCGACGAGCAGGTGATGATCGTACCCGGCACCGATGGGCAGAAGATGTCTAAGTCGCGCGACAATACCATCGTGCTTTTCCAGGGCAACAAGGGCCTGAAAAAGCAGGTGATGAGCATCGTAACGGACTCCACGCCGCTGGAAGAACCCAAAAATCCCGATATCGACCACGTGTTTCAGCTCTACAAGCTGCTGGCTTCGCCCGAGCAGGTGGCCGAGATGCGCGAGAACTATGAAAAGGGTGGCTATGGCTACGGCCATGCCAAAAAGGAGCTGCTACGCCTGCTCAGCGAAACATTCGAGCAGGAGCGCGAGACCTTCGACTACTATATGAATCATCTCACGGAATTGGATGAGCTACTCTTTGCTGGGGCAGATAAAGCCCGCAAAGTGGCTACTGAAACCCTCGATCGCGTACGGGCGCGCATGGGGTATCAGGCCAAGCGGTCATAGTGGCTGGCGGATCAGTTTTGCTCTTCTTCGGTTGTCGCGTCGCTGGCTGGAGCCTCCTGCGCTTCAGGCTCGGGGCTGGAGGTAGGATACGCATAGCCCAATTTCTTTTCCACTTTTTTGCGCTTCATCACCATGATCTCCATGGTGATCGGAATCGGCGTTTCCGGGATACTGCCAGCGTATTTCACGGGCTGCTCGGCGATCTGGTCGACCACTTCCATGCCGTCGATCACCTCGCCAAAAATGGTGTACTGCATGTCTAGCCAAGGGGTACCTCCTTGATCTTGGTAGGTTTGGCGCATGGCCTCGGTCATTTCATACGCTGGAAAAAGGCGGCGCATGCGGATCTTGACGCCAGTCAGCTCTTCGTCGGTGAGGGGTTTGCCCTGTACGATGTAAAATTGTGAACCAGAGGACTCGCGCTCGGGATTCTGGATATCACCCAGGCGAGCCGCCGCCAGTACCCCGCGTCGATGATATAGCTCAGGCCGGATCTCTGCTGGCAAGGTATAGCCAGGCCCACCATGTCCGTAGCTTTCAGGCTCGTTGAGGTTCTTGCTGTTGGGATCGCCCCCCTGGATCATGAAGTCCTCGATCACGCGGTGGAAGAGGGTACTGTCGTAAAAGCCCTCGCTGGCTAGCTTGAGAAAATTGGCCCGGTGCACGGGCGTTTGGTAGTAGAGCACGACCGTCATATCGCCATAAGGGGTATGGATGACTACCAGCGAATCTTTTTGGGGCAAATCTCCCTGTGCCTGTGCCCAAGCGGGCAACAGCCACAAACTCAGCAAACCGATCAAAAATGACTTCATGTGCGTTTGATTGATAGATGGACCCGAGGCCGACAGCTCGGGGCTACAACGTAAATTGACCCTGAAAATATCCACATCCCGCCTCGCTTTTTCAAACAAAATGCTATTTTGGTTCCAATGATGAGACCGCTAATGATCGATTGGTTATCACGCGCGCTGTGCTGCGGCTTGATGTTAGGGGCGCTCACGGCCTGCAATGACCCACGCCGAGGGGCACTGAGTCCGGAGTCTCGCACCGAACTGGAGCAGTATGCTGCTCGCAACACCGATATCCAAAAGAAATACCTGGTGATGACTGATAAGGTGGCGCAATTGTTGGCGGAAGCTGCCGCCAAAGACGATGCCACTGCCATGGCGATGATTCGTAAGTTTACCTCAGACAATCAGGCGGCGCTGGAGCAGATCGCCGACGAGTTTGATGGATGGCAGCGCCATGTCGAGCATCCCGAGTTGATCGAGTTTGTGATGCTTCTCAACGAACAACCCTACACCCGCCGCCTACGCCGCTTGGTACCGGCTTTTCGCCGTCGCATTAGCTACGACGATGCCCTGCTGAGGGATTTTGATCGCCTGATGTGGTATTTCGATATTCGGAAGTAGCTTCCCGCTCCCTCCATCTCTCCCAGCCATACAAGCCTTGTCCTCTCACTCTTGCGTGATTTCTCTCCAAACTTGGAGCAGGGTGGTTTTGCCTTCGGGGTGATTGGTTTGCAGGGTGATGAGGTAGCGACTGGATAGCACGGCATCCAGGCTGGTGGTTCCCCCCACCGAGCGGCGCCAGCGCCAAAAATTAGGCTTGACAGAAGCAAATCGATGCCAACCACTGGTATCGATGGGGCTCCAGCTGCGCAGCAGATGATACAGAGTGCTGCTGTCGGTGGCTAGATCGCTCTGGCTGAGGCTGAGGTAGGTATCCGGGCCTTGCCAATAGCTGCGCTGTACCTGCACAAAGGGGGTAGGCTGCTGCGCGAAGGTACGGACCCACTGAGAATCCAATTCGAAGCCAGCGATCTGATCTATCCCCAGCAAGGGTAGCGAGTCGGGGGCCATGGGCAGGGTGTCGCCCTGTTGCCAGCGGAGGCGCAGGCGCGTACGTAGCTCGGCGGGCGACTGCACAGGCGTCGGCTCTTCGGCACAGGCACAGCACAGTAGCAGGAGCCCTATGATCCAGCCACGTCGAAGCAAAAGTGGTCCCATGATGGCGCGTACAGCCGACTTGAGTGGCTGCTAGTGCGCAAAAGTAAAATCTTTTTGCGAAAAGCCAGGGTTGAGCCGGAGGTCGTAAAATAGGTAGGTGGTGGTGATCTGGCTACGGTCGATCAGCACCATTTTGGTGATCAGGTGATCCTCCTGACCGATCCATACCATGGCTTTGTGGTAGCTCACCCCGCTGTCCTGGATGTTGATCTGGACCTTGTCGCACAAGGTACCGCGCACCGCTTGCTGCCCCTGATAGCTGCTGTGGGCTTTGTTGCGAAAGATGGGGAAAAGGATTTCTTGCGCCACATTTTCAGAGGAAAAATAGGGTACTTGATTCACCTGACGGTTGACCTTGTCCACAAACCATTGGGTGCTCAGGTTGCAGTAAATATCTTGCTCGGGGGTGAGAATGGCATACATCCCCTGACGATAGCGAATGGTGCCCTCGATGGCAGGCGCAGAGGTTTCATTGCTACCTTCGATAGTTTGGGTAAAACGAGCGGAAAAATCTTCTAGAGAGGCAAAGAAGCGCTCCGATTGGGAGATAACCTCGAAGCCGCGATCGCGTGCAGGATTGGGTTGAAATCCTACCAAAAGACAAAGACATACAAGTGCAAGCAACCACCAAGAAAGAACGACACGCACAAAAACAAAGCAGGGGGGGAGATATAGCAGGTTGACCATCAGGGTGTTGGGTGAACAAATTTGAATACGAACCAGACTACTGGACATCATCCATTCAGACAGAATTTCAAGATTCACAGGATCATAAGCACCTGAAAGCTATCTTG
>CAYVAP010000224.1:0-7371 GCA_964449365.1 uncultured Bacteroidia bacterium | reverse complement strand
GCGCAGAGAGGGGATGGCTAGTGTTTTCTCGCGCGGATTTCGCTGATGGCGCAGATCCGAAGGGGGCTGGGCAAGCCTACCGACACCTCAAGGATTGATTTGCGTTTATTTGTGCATTCAAACGCTCAATTCGCAGGGGGATGAGTATAACAGAAAAATTCAAAGGCCCGTAGGAAAATTTGAACCTTCTGGTGGGCAAGGAGTCTTTGAAAAAATGGCTATTTCGTAGCACATGAGCTAGTTCGTGTTTGGCATGAAAGCCTGCGATCTACCCACTAGGCACTCAGAACTCAGAACTCAGAACTCAAAACGTACTCCTATGACGCGTACTTGCTGGTTTTTCTCCGTATGGGTCATGCTGGGACTGCTGCTCAGCCCCACTTTGAGCCACGCCAAAAAGCGCTACCAGCTCGACCGCTACCACACTGAGTTGCATCTGCGGCTCGATGGCACTCTGCGGGTGGTCGAAACCATTGGTTTTCAGTTCGAAGGAGGCGAATTTACCTACGCTTTCCGCGAGGTAGGTCGGGGCGATGCTGACTCCATCAGCGCCGTAGCGGTGCGCAGCGATGAAGCAGAAGTCAAAGAGGTGAGTGTGCGCCAAAAGGGCCGCGATTGGGAGATTCGCTGGGAATTTCCTCCGCGCCAGAAGGCGGCTACCTTCACGCTGGAGTATATCGCGCATGGCTCGCTGCGCTCCGATGACGGCCAAAACGAGCTGAGCTGGTGGGTAGTGGACAAAGGTTGGAAGATACCTGTCTCAGGCATCGAAGCTCAGGTGTTTTTGCCATACACGGAAATGACCGCCGATTCGCTGGCGGTAGATCCCGCCAACGCTCAGATCAGCCTGGGAGCGGAAGGTCCGGTGATCAGCTTTACTTCGGAGCCCCTTTCTCGCAAGCAGGCGTTTGAGATCGAGGTGCGCTTTCCCGAGCGAATCGAGGTGATCGAAGACCACAGCCTGCGCAACGCCATTTTTTGGGGGCTTGGTTTGGCCCTGCTCGGGGTGGTGATGGGGGCCATTTTGGCCAAGAAAAAGCCCAAACTCAATGGATCGGAGCCTACAGGACATGAACCCCCCGGGCTGTCGATCGCCGAGGCGGGTTACCTGGCCTTTGACGACGACAGCAGTCGGCAGCGGTTGTTTCAGGCCATGATCTTTGACCTGGCCCAGCGCGGCTACCTGCGTCTGGTGCGCGAAGAGAAAAGCCGCTGGGGACAGGAAAAGGTCAAAGCTGAGGTATTGCCGCGCGAGGAGGGACTCTCTGATCTGGAGTGGGCGTTTTTGGGTGAATTGAAGCGCAAGCCCCGGCTGGATGAATTTGGCCATAGCACCAACCGCTTTCGGACCGATAGCCTCAAGGCGCTGCGTCAGCAATTGCTAGACCAGGGGTACTAACGCTCCATCAAGGAGGAAACGCAGCACTACCTATGGCCGGGAGTCATCGCCCTGCCGTTGGGCGTGGTGTCGCTGTTCGTGCTGCCGATATCCCTGGCGGGCATCGTGGGGGGAGCATCGATCGGGGCTTCTTTTGCGCTGCTAATGATGGGCGCACAGCAATACCTCCATACTGAAAAGGGCGTTCGTATGCAGGCCGAGGTCAAGGCTTACGTGAAAAATAAGCGCCGCGACATCGACGGGCTACGCAACCAAGGTCGGCCCGCCGAAGCAGCCCGCCGCCTGATGCGAGATCTGCCTTGGCTGCTGCTCGATCCGCAGGTAGAGAGCATGTGGCTCGACCGCGTCAGACGCTCCCTCAAAAAAGCCGAGGCTTCATTGGACATCCCCGCCTGGCTGGTAGATCCCACGGACGAAATGTCTACCCAAGATGCGATGGCAGTCTTCGTACCGCTGATGGTAATGGTCAACAGCACCGGCAGTGCTGTCGGAGCGGCTGGTGGCGGCGGTGGTGCGGGTGGTGGCGGCGGTGCGGGTTGATCTGGCAAACGGCCAACTAGTCATTAGTTTCGCGGTTTAAAGTTTAAGGTTGAAAGACTCCTGGCCGTTCATATAAGTGAGAGTAGTCAGCATTTAAACTTTCCTAGCTTTCGGAAAGTTAATTTAAAGTTTTACATTCACCCATCCCAATTACCACTCAATATTCGACTGCTATGACTGGTGTAACCCCCACGACCACTGACCACTGGAAAGCCTTCATCGGCCGCACGGCCCTGCTTTTGCTAGGTGGATTTTTGATCGCCATGCTGCTATTTGGCTTTAGCCGTACAGCCGTGGCGAGTCTGTTGATCGGTTTTTTCATTGGATTTCCCCAACACCTTCGCACCCACCACTTTTTCGTTAGTCGCCTTTCGGTCAACGAGGAGGAGGGAAAGCTCGTGGTGCATGGACAGCGCTTCAATTGGGGCTTCGAGCCAGAGGAGCAGACCTTTGATCTGGATGGTCTGCATCAAATCGAGTTGATCCCCCGCCAATGGTGGGAAAATGCCGATGAACTACGCCTGACTGGTCGCGCCGGCATGAGTGAAACCCTCAAAGTCGTGCCCAAATTCTTGACCCAAGTAGAAGTCAATGCGCTAAACGATCGCTTGGGGGCCACGACTACCGCTCAGGCGGCTACCACTTAAAGCAGCTCACCTCTCTTGGAAGACAGACCCTGCGGGTCGCGCACCTACGTCGACTGCGAAAAGCCTGAACTTTGGCCACAAAAAAAGTTGCTACTCCAAAGGAGTAGCAACTTAACGTACCAAAGCTTTACTACAGAGAGATGAGAAACTTACTACATCAGAGACGCACGAGCAGATCCAAGGTTGAAAGAGGTTCGACCAGTGGTCCACTTATGTGACTCAATGGCTTATACCCAGGGATGATCGGTTAGGTTAGGCTGACGTAAGACTTTTTGCCAAAGCGTGTCAGTTGAATGATCAAGCGTGTGGCCAGATCGCCCCATGTGTACGTTGTCTCTCGTACGTGGTGAGGTGTCAGATGAGCAGCAGATGATGCTCGAACTGCAAGGGTTGGCAGTGTGTGTGCACTTGGGCCAGAAAATCATGCGGAGTACACCACTGAGCGATGGTAGGAAGGCTCCAGACCCGTTCTTGTACCAGGCCATCTGGCTGAATCGCCATTTTGATCGCTTCGATTTTTCGAAAGGGTTCAGGTTGCCGATGCCGTAGTACCCGATGCGCTTTTTTGCGCAAATTTTCGAGATAGCGGCGGTTTTTGGTGGCCAAGGCATCGGCCGAGCGGGCTAGGGTAGGGCTGATGCCCTGCTCGATGTAGCCTCGCAACTGCTCTATCTGAGCCAGGATATCAGCTTCCAGTTGGTCGAATTGAGCCTGATTCCAAACCTGCGGCATGTATTGGCGGTAGAGGTCGAAGAGATTCTGACGAATGTCAGAGGGTTTGAAGCCAAAGCTCTGCCAATCAGCCAGGTGCTCGTTCGGAAAGACCGTAGCTGAGAAGCGTGGCAGCAGCAGCGGGAAGTTGACGCCAAAGTGATCGAAGACGCCTTTGAGTTGCAGCCAATAGCTAAGTTCGCCCCAGCCGCCTACGTAGGCGAGATTTGGCAAAATCATCTCTTGGTAAAGTGGGCGTAGAGAGACATTGGGGCTAAAGCGCTCCGGAGAATCATGTAAGAGATGCTGAAGCTCTTGCGGTGAAAAGCGCAGCTCGCGCCCTTTGGCCTGAAAATGGCCATTGTGGCTCACCAGGCGGTCGCGCCCTTCCTGATCCAGGTAGAAAAGGTTGATCTCGCGTGGGGTAATCTGCTGTGGATAGCCCGCCTGCTTGAGTTGCGCGGAGGTTTCGCTCACCAGATGACTCGCCACGTGGGTATCTACCTCCTGCCGCATTACGGCCGTAAATTGGGCTTTGAGTCGTGCATCGTCTGCGTCGAGAATGAGCAGGCCGTAATCCTTGAACAGCAAGTGGAAAAACGCCCGAAAAGCTTCTGCCAGTGTGCGCCCTGGCTGGAAGGCCTGCCGCAGCTCCGCCGCAAAATGCTCGGGCCAGAGGGCTCGGATGCTGTCTTCGAGCACGTGGGTACCTACCTGCGTACGAAAGGTACCCGGATAGACCTTTTTTTCGGCAAAGTCCTGATAATAGTGGTTGATTTCTTGATAATCGTGGTCTTCGGTATGAATCCAAAAAACAGGTACGAAGTGGTGAGCAGAATGCTGCTGGGCCAATTCTTCTGCCAGGCGGATGACATGCATCACCTTGTAGACCGTAAAAAGCGGCCCTCCAAACAGCACCAACTGATGCCCAGTCGTGAGCGTGAAGGCATTGGGCTGGCGTAGCTGCTCCAGCCGCTGCTCGACCGCCTCACCGAGAGGCAGCGTGCCGTATTGCTCGCGGATCACCGCCGCCAAGGTCTCGCGGTCGATGTTTTCGCGGCTCTTGTCAGCTATGATGCGGGCAAAATCGGGATTTTGAGGGGCATAGCGATAAAACGGCTTGAGCGGATCGGCGTACTGCAAGTAGTCGGTGCGGAGGTCGGGAGGAGCCAAAGTAAAAGGCGATTAGTGGTGGGCGGAGGAAGCAAAACACAAAAAACGCGGAAATTTTGCAGTTGACCAACTGCGGTCAATGCACTCTAAAGACGAATCTGAGGGAACCATTGTTTGACCAATGATTTGGGGAGACGTCGGCTTAGTAACGCGAGAAAAATAACCTCCTGATTTTGCGCCGAGATCTTGTGCGCAGGCAAGGAAGAAAAACTGAGTTTGGCGGGCCAAACGAAGCTTTTTCTGACGCAGGATGCGTGCAAGAGATCAAGTCAAAAGCGGAATTTATTTTTTGAGCGTTACTTACACGCCAAAAAGCGCCTTTGTGCCTTAAACGTGGTCGCGGCTACGCTGCCGAGCAAACCAATATGAGGGGCTGGCCTGTGCCTAAGCTACTATGACCCCCACATCAGTAAGCGATGAAATCATGCCTCCGTTGGCTTTTCTCTGGTCAATGGGCGACCTTTGCTCTATGTCTACTTTTTCGCCCGAGAGCCATCAGCTTACGCCTTTTTTGACCCTGATCAACCAACTCTTCGACATGCAGCGTAAGGTCGAACGCATGGAGCAGGCTCGCAGCCTGCATCGCAACGTGAAGCGCATGGGCGATGCCCTGGCCGAAATGGGCTTTACCTGGCACGACCCGACCGGAGAGCCCTACGACGAAACCCGCACCGACTGCGAAGCCTCTATCGCGGGCGACTCCTCTGACAACTTGCGCATCGTCGAGACCCTCAAACCCATCGTGCGCCTCACCCACGCGGGGCATCCGCAGTTGATCCAGCGAGCAGTGGTAGTGGTCCAGTCAACTGGATAAAATCCCGCTTCGATGACGACGACCCGGTGCGTTTTTTGCACCTCATTGATGATTTCCCGCCATCTTCTTTCACCCATTGACTGCTACATGGTTTGTTTTCGCTGTCTGTTGACCGCCTTGCTGCTGCCCGTCGTTCTGGTGGCCCAATCGACCGATCCCTGGCAGGACCCCTCGGTGTTCGATCAGGGGCAGGAAATGTCTCACGCGACCCTGATCCCGTTTCCGGCTAGCCCGGCAGGGGATATCCTCACGCGCGCGCAATCCACCCGGGTACGCATGCTGGACGGGCGCTGGGCGTTTCGCTGGTTGCCCAGCCCTGAAGCCATGGACGATGCCATGGTAGCCCCCGGCTACGACGCCCAAACCTGGGACAGCCTCATGGTCCCCGGCCATTGGCAGTTGCAAGGCAATTACGACCGCCCCATTTATACCAACATTACCTACCCTTTCCCTGTCGATCCGCCTCGGGTACCTGCCCAGAGCAACCCCACGGGCGTCTATCGCACCCATTTTCAGGTGCCCAAAGCTTGGCGGGGGCAGCATATTTTTCTGCATCTGGATGGGGCTCAGTCTGCTTGGGTGTTGTGGATCAATGGCCAGCGCGTGGGCTACGGGCAAGGCAGCATGACCCCCAGCGAATTTGAACTCACCCCCTACCTACGCAGTGGCACCAATGTGCTGGTGATGCAGGTGATGCGCTGGTCGGATGGCAGCTATCTCGAAGACCAAGACTTTTGGCGGCTCAGTGGTATTTTTCGCAGTGTGTACCTGCTGGCTCGCCCCGCAGTATACCTGCGCGACCTGCACGTGATCACCGACTACGACAACCGCTACCGCGACGCTACCCTGCACCTGGCCCTGGCCCTGCGCAATCTCAGCGGCAGCCCAGCGGTGAGAGGCAACTTGCTCATCGAACTGCGCGACGCTGACAATCGACTCATCCTGCAAGATGAACGGAAAGTCAAAGACGCGTTCGACGAAAAATGGCTGCGCTTCGCATGGCCCTTGCGCACACCTCGCCCCTGGAGTGCAGAGCGACCTTATCTCTATCGCCTCCACCTCGAGTGGCAGGACAAAAAAGGGCGACCGCTAGAAGCCATCAATCAAGCGGTAGGCTTCCGCGAGGTAGCCATACGCAACGGGCAATTGCTACTCAATGGCAAGGCCATCACCCTGCGTGGGGTCAACCGCCACGAAATTCATCCTGACCGAGGTCGTACCCTCACCGAGGAGGACATGGTGGGCGATATCCGCCTGATGAAACAGCACAACTTCAACGCAGTGCGCACCTCTCACTATCCCAACGATCCGCGGTGGTATGCCCTCTGCGATCAGATGGGGCTCTACGTGATGGACGAAGCCAACGTCGAAAGTCATGGCCTCTGGATGCAACACGACTACTACGTGGGTCGCGAAGACCGTTGGCGCGAGGCAATGATCGACCGGGGCGTATCGATGGTCGCGCGAGATCGCAACCACCCCTCGGTGCTGATGTGGTCCCTGGGTAACGAGAGCGGCGTGGGACCCAACTTCGAGGCCATGGCCCAGACCATGCGAAGCCTCGACAGCCTGCGGCCCATTCACTATGAACCTACCGAGCCCCCGTATAGCGCCACCTTGCCTGGCTTCGATCTCATCAGCAACATGTATCAGTCCGAGCAGACCATGCTCCGCCTTGCGCAGCAAGACAGCAGCCGACCCGTGATCTGGTGCGAGTACGCACACGCTATGGGCAACAGCCTGGGCAATTTTGACGCATATTGGCGCTATATCGATTCCTTGCCCCGCTTTCAGGGGGGCTTTATCTGGGACTGGGCCGATCAGGGCTTGCGCAAACGACTCCCCAACGGTGACACCTATCTCGCCTACGGCGGCGATTTTTTCGATACCCCCAACGATGGCAACTTCTGCTTCAATGGTCTGGTGGATGCTGATCGCCACCCAGAGCCGGAGCTACTCACCGCCAAGCGCGTGATGCAACCCGCCGAGTTTACCTTGCTCGACGTAGAGCAGGGGATTGTCGAGCTCCGCAGCAAACTCGATTTTCTCTCCATGGCCTGGCTGGATTTTCATTGGCGCTTGCTGGC
>CAYVAP010000223.1:0-7401 GCA_964449365.1 uncultured Bacteroidia bacterium | reverse complement strand
TTGGGGTGAAAAAATGGGCCTGCCACCAAAGATCTAAACTTTTTTGGGCATTTAAGTAGCGCTCAAAAAATAAGTTGGCCTTCTTCGCTTGAGAATAGGAGGTCGAGAAGTCGAGAGGTTGAGAGGTTGAGAGGTCGAGAGGTCGAGAGATTGAGAGGTCGAGAGGTCGAGAGGTCGAGAGATTGGGCGTAGGAGACTGTACGTCCCCAAGGTCTCACCATCCACCATCTCAAAACCTCAAAACCCCAAAACCCCAAAACCCCAAAACCTCACCATCTCACTATCCCTCCTTGATCTGGAACGAGATCTCTAACCGAATGAGGGAAGTTATTTTTCTCGCGTTTAAGTTACACAAGGCTCATTTAGACTCATTCTGAGGGTAGGTTTTGCAGAAAGTCAGCTCTGGAATTTTGAACGAAACGGGTTGAATTTCATAGCGAAAATTCGCTTTTTGCCTATCGTATAATTCCGCTTAGAGGCATTCTGAGGAGGATCGGGAGTGGCTGATCTTTCGATTGTTGGGCTAAATCCATACTTTCGGAATGTTTTTTTAGGCAAACTTTGCAAAATTTTCAATTTATCACCTTCACCTTTGACCATATGGCTGAGATAACTAAACTCAACGAGACGGTTGACATAAAAATTGGTGATCAGACGTTTTCTCTGCCGGTGCTTACTGGCGTTTACGATGAGAAAGCCATTGACATCTCCAAGTTGCGCAGCGAAACCGGCTACATCACCCTCGATGTAGGCTTCAAAAACACAGGTTCTACCACGAGCACCATTACCTTCATCGACGGGGATGAGGGTATCCTGGAGCACTGCGGATATCGCATTGAGCAGTTGGCCGAGCACTCGACCTTCCTAGAGGTGATCTGGCTGCTCCTGCACGGTGAGCTACCCAAGCAAGCTGAGCTAGAGGGTTTTAAGGCCGAGCTTCAGGCGCTAACGGCGGTACCCGAGCAGGTCAAGACCATCCTTGATGCCCTGCCTGATGAGACCCATCCCATGGGGATGCTGGGTGTGGCCCTGCATTCGTTGAGCGGGTTTTACCCCGAGTCGGCCGACTCCTGGAATGACGAAACCATCCGTTGGCGCACCATCAAGCGTATGCTTGCGTTCATGCCGGTCATCACCGCATACATTTACCGCCGCCAAGCCAAGTTGGCCTACATCGATCCTAAGCCAGAGCTGCCCTACGTGGAAAATTTCCTCCACATGATGTTTGGCCAGGTCGATCCTAAGATTGCCGAGGCGCTAGATACCCTGCTGGTGCTGCACGCCGATCACGAGCAAAACTGCTCGGCGTCTACTTCTCGCTTCGTAGGTTCGAGTCGGGTCAATCTCTTCGCCTCCGTAGCGGCAGCTAGCAGCGCCTTGTGGGGTCCTCTGCACGGCGGGGCCAACCAAAAGGTGCTGGAAATGCTGCAAAGCATTCAGGATGATGGCGGCGACACCGATCGCTACATCAAGAAGGCCAAGGACAAGCATGACTCCTTCCGCCTGATGGGCTTTGGCCACCGGGTATACAAAAACCATGACCCCCGCGCCCTCGTGATCAAGAAGCACGTAGACATCGTGCTTGATCAGCTCGACAAGGAAGATGCCATCGTCGATATTGCGAAGGGATTGGAAAAAGCCGCCTTGGCTGACGATTACTTCGTGGAGCGCAAGCTCTTCCCCAACGTTGACTTCTACTCAGGCATCATCTACCGAGCCATGGGGATCCCCGTCAACATGTTCACCGTGATGTTTGCCTTGGGTCGCTTGCCCGGCTGGATCTCTCAGTGGATGGAAATGCGGACCAATCAGGAGCCCATCGGGCGTCCGCGTCAGGTGTACGTCGGGGCCAGCACCCGCAATTACGTGGATATCTCGCAGCGGTAGCAGAAAAGAGAAAAAATCGTAGCTTTGCCGGGCTGCCATAAACTATGGTGGCCCGGTTCGTGTTTAGGTGTAATTATAGACCAGTCTGACCCGCAGGGAGAAAAAGTGCGCTTAGATCAAAGATGCTGACCTTCAGATAATTATAGCAAAACTGTTTTGATCTGACCTGGAAAAGAGCTGATCAATTCTTTTCTACTGCCGTAGATTTTCCTACCTTAATATCACTAATTGGGATTCTATGATGTCAAACAACGTTTTCGACTTCGAAAAGCCGATCGTGGAGCTGGAAAGTCGCCTGACGGAAATGCGCAAGATAGCCGACGAAAATGGCGTCGAGATGGGGAGCGCCGCTGGTGAATTGGAGCGAAAAATTCAAGACCTCAAGGTCAACATCTACCGTAACCTCAGCCGCTGGCAGCGAGTCCAAGTTTCGCGCCATCCTCAGCGGCCTTATGCCCTCGATTACATTGACCACATCACCGATGAATTTATCGAGCTTTTTGGTGATCGCAACTATCGCGACGACAAAGCGATGATAGGAGGGCTGGGCCGCATTGATGGGCAATCTGTGATGATCATCGGTCAGCAAAAGGGCCGTACCACCAAGCAGCGTCAGTACCGCAACTTTGGCATGCCCAACCCCGAAGGTTACCGCAAGGCCCTGCGTCTGATGAAAATGGCTGAAAAGTTTGGCCTTCCGGTGCTCTGCCTCATCGATACGCCGGGGGCTTATCCTGGCCTAGAGGCCGAAGAGCGTGGGCAAGGAGAGGCCATCGCTCGCAACTTGATGGAAATGACCGCTCTGCGCGTACCCATCATCTGCGTGGTCATTGGTGAAGGGGCTTCGGGAGGCGCGCTCGGCATCGGCATCGGCGACCGGGTGTACATGATGGACAATACCTGGTATTCGGTCATTTCGCCCGAATCCTGCTCCAGTATCCTGTGGCGCAGTTGGGAGCACAAAGAAAGAGCCGCCGAAGCCCTGCGCCTTTCCGCTCAAGACAATCTGAGCCTCGGCATCATCGACGGCGTGATCGCTGAGCCACTGGGCGGTGCTCACAAAGATCCCGACACCGCGTATATCAACGTCAAAAAGCAAATCCTGGCAGACTTGGCCAAGCTGAGCACACAGACCCCGGAAGATCTGATCGAAGGCCGCATTGCCAAATTCTCCCGCATGGGGGTGGTACAAGAGGTAACGGAAGAGGTGCTGCGCGAGCAGATGGAAGCTGACGACGACGAGGAAGAAGAAAGTGTACAAGCTAGTTTGCTAGAGGCTGTTTCTCACCGTGATCATTCATAAGAGACATCTACTCCCCCAAAAAACGGCGTGAACATAGTCCACGCCGTTTGATGAAGCTTATGAGGAGCAAGCAAGTGATAAAGTGAAATCAATCACTTCAACTCTGCTGCTGTGAAATTACCTATGCATACTTCTGGGCAAGCTTGGTCTGCTTGAGATAAGCAGCCATCATCCAGCTATTTTTTTCCAATCCGCGCAGGAGCTCAATGCCCATATCTGCGGTCCCTTCGTCGTTGAGTTCTGAAGCCAACTCAACTAGGCTGCGCAGGCGGCCGATGATGTGAGAGCTGTTATTGAGCACAGTATTCACGATTTCAACATCTTCGAAGAGGTTTTTCACTGGCTCGAGCTGCGCATGGTCCAAATAGTCTTGATAGGTGTGTAGCGGGGTACCACCCATGGTCAGTACACGCTCGGCTATCATATCAATGTTGTCAGCTGCGGTGTCGTAGAGATCCTCCAGTTTTTCATGCAAAGTGAAGAACTGCGGACCTGCAATATTCCAGTGCATTCCACGCAGATTTTGATAGTAGATCTGATAGTCTGAAAGCAGTAGGTTTAGCTCATTGGCGACACGATCGGCATGCTCATTCAGCAATAAGATGCGTGTATCCTTGCCATTTTGATTAACGTTGATCTTCGTATCCATTGTAAAAGTCTCTGGTTTGTCTAAGTTCATATATATTGGTACGGGCAAAACGGCCTGATGTTTACCTTTGATCAAAATCCACCACGGGTGAAAGGCACTGCGCGCAGATCGGTGGTGAGCCCTGCTTGTAGCTTGTAATGGGCAGCGATGCCGATCATGGCAGCATTGTCGGTGCAGTATTCGAAGGGAGGAAGGTGGGTGCGTAAGCCGAGCTGCTCGCCTAGCGCAACGAAGCGCTGACGCAGCTCGCGATTGGCCGAGACGCCCCCCGCGATCGCCAGATCCTTTACGGGGTGATCTTCAACGGCCAGGCGCAACTTGTGGAGTAAAATGCTCACGATGCGATGCTGATATGACGCACAGAGATCAGCTAGATACTGCTCGATGAAGTCGGGCTGAGCGCGCAGGCCATCTTGCAGCAGGTAGAGCAGCGCGGTCTTCAATCCGCTGAAACTAAAGGATAAGCGGCCCACTGCGGGCGAGGGAAAAGCAAAGGCCCCTGGGTTGCCTGTGGCCGCCAGCCGATCCACATGAGGGCCACCAGGGTAGGGGAGGCCCAGCAATTTGGCTCCTTTGTCGAAGGCTTCGCCCGCCGCGTCGTCGATGGTTTCGCCCAGCAAGGTCATGTTGAGGTAGTCTCGCACCAGCACCAGTTGGGTGTGCCCGCCCGACACCGTGAGGCAGATGAAGGGAAACTGCGGCGGGTCGGGCAGCAGAAAGTTGGCCAGCACATGGGCCTGCATGTGGTTGACCTCCACCAGAGGAATCCCCAAGCCGTAGGCTAGTGCCTTGGCAAAAGAAGTCCCCACCAGCAAGGCCCCCATCAGGCCCGGGCCACGGGTAAAGGCCACTGCGCTTAGTTGGGTACGCTCGACCTTGGCTTCGCGCAGAGCCTTGTCTACCACGCGGATGATCTGCTGTTGATGCAAGCGAGAGGCTAGCTCAGGGATGACCCCGCCGTAGTCGCGGTGTTCGAGTTGCGAGCTGATGACATTGCTCCGTACGCGAGGACCCTGTAACACGGCGGCAGAGGTTTCGTCGCAAGATGATTCGATGGCGAGAAGCATGGCAAAAGGGACTGAGCGGTCGGTGTTTGAGGAGAGGACAAAGGTAACCACTTTTTTCAAGTTCATTCGTTGAAAAAGGTGTGTGGATGATCGCACGCTGCGTCGTCTACCTTTTATTCGTAATCCTCATTTGCTATGATACCTGTTTTTGCAAAGCATGCGATGCGCGTCGTGTTTTTCCTGCCCGTCCTGCTAGGATGGATGGCGCTGCGTGGTCCAGAGGGGGGGAAGCTATTGATCTCGGGGCTCCCCGATCAGTCCGGCACCCTATACATCGGCTGGTACGATGAAGCCGAGGCGTTTCCCAAAGCCGACAACGTGCTACATGGCCAAAAAGTAGAGGTGCGTGGCCCCAGTAAAGCCACCGTGGCTGGCCCGGATCTGCCGCCTGGCCGCTATGCGATCTCTGCCTTTCTTGACCTCAATGGCAATGGCAATGGCAAACTCGATACCAACCTGTTTGGGATCCCTTCGGAGCCATACGGATTTTCCAATCAGGTCCGGCCTGCCATGCGACCTGCGACCTTCGAAGAGGCGGCCTTTGACTGGCATGCCGATAAGACGCTACGCTTGGAGCTGAAGTGATCGGCGATGGCGTAAGGGGGATAACCTTTGGTCAAGGTTAAGGATTTTGGCAAAAATATTTTTATTTTTGCGGAATATTTACTGGTCGTATTCACCGTTATCTCGTTGTTTGAAATCTTATGCTTCATTTTACCCTAAGCTGTCATCGTTCCGCTGAGCAATTGGTCGACGTTTCTCTGGAAACAGACCTAGCCGCAGGTTCGACCCGTTTCATGCTACCACACTGGCGACCTGGGCGCTACGAATTGCAAAATTACGCGCGCCTGGTTAGCAACGTGGTAGCGACTGACGGCCAGGGAAACGCCTTGCCCATCGACAAGTACAGCAGCCAGGGATGGGAGGTTCGATCAGAGGTGCCCACCCGGCTGCGCCTCAGCTATGTTTTTTTTGCCAATCAGGCCGACGCCGGGGGCAGCTATTTCGATGCTACCCAATTGATGGTCAACGGCATCAACCTTTTCATGTATCCTGAAGGGGGCGAAAGCATGGCTTGCCGCTTGCGACTGGATCTGCCAGATGGGTTTCGCCTGAGTGGCGGCCTCGCGCAGGAGGGAGACGATTTCGTTTTCGAGAGTTTCCACCAGTTGGTTGACTCGCCCTTTTTGGCAGGTACCGATTTGCAGCATCACTGCTTCGAGGTGAGTAGCCTTGCGGTACATTTGTGGTTTTTGGGAGACTGTCGCCCCGATTTCGCTCGCCTGGAGCGCGATATTCGCCGCTATTCGCAGACCCAGCTCGACCTGTTCGGCCAATGCCCGGTGGCAGATTACCATTATCTCTACCTCATGCTGCCGCAGCGCTATCGACACGGGGTAGAGCATCATCGCTCTACTGTGATCGTGATGGGACCTGGGCGAGATGTGATGCAACCTGATATGTACCGCTCTCTGCTGGAGATCTCTTCGCATGAGTTTTTTCATACCTGGAACGTCAAAGCCCTGCGCCCTGCCGAGATGTGGCCCTATGACTATCGGCAAGAAAATTACTCCCGGCTGCACTACGTCACCGAGGGGGTTACTACCTACTACGGCGACCTGATGCTCTGGAAGTCCGGTATTTGGACCCTGGACCAATGGCTCAGCAGCATCAACGGCGAATTGGCGCGCCACTATCAGATGGGCGGCAAGGACTATACCTCTCTGAGTGAAGCGAGCTTTGATTCGTGGGTCAATGGCTACCACAACGAGGGCCTGCCCAATCGCCGCATTTCCTTCTATACCAAGGGCTATCTGGTGGCGATGCTGCTCGACTTTGACCTACGTAAAAGCACCAACCATGGGGTATCGCTCGATACCGTGATGCAGCAACTCTACTGCGACATTACCCGCGAGGGCCGTGGCTATACCCGCGAGGATTTCAAAGGCTCGATCGAAGCCCAGACGGGGCAGAGCTACGATGCGTTTTTTGCTGCTTACGTGGAGGGCATCGACGATTTGGTCCCCGCCCTGCGCGAATTGGCTAATTTTTATGGCTTCAGCTTGTTGCAGTTGAGCAGTCAGTCGCTTTCGGAGGCCCACTGGGGCCTGAAAAGCTCGGCCACCTCTCGCGGCACCCTGCAGGTGGACAACCTTTACCCGGGCAGCCCTTTGTTGGCGGCAGGGCTGAGCAAAGGCGACGAATTGATCGCCATACAGGGCCGTCAGTTGCGCGACGACCTCGACGCCTGGTTGCACTACTTCGAAGCCCAAGCCAGCCTGAGGCTGCATTTCTTCCATCAAGGCCAACTGAAGGAGGTATCGGTTCCGCTTCACTCGGCCTATCGGCGCAGCACTCCGCAGTTTGTGATCCAGTCAGCACCCAGCGCTGCGCAACATGCCAACCGCGAAGCCTGGCAGCAGCTAGGCCAGTATACGACCTCACCTATATGAACGGTCAGGGGTATAAGGGAATAAGGTGTAAGGGTATCAGGC
>CAYVAP010000222.1:0-7413 GCA_964449365.1 uncultured Bacteroidia bacterium | reverse complement strand
GTCGAAACTAATGACTAGTGCTTTGCATTCGAAATTCGTAATCAGAAATTCGTAATTGAAAGTGCTGCTGATCAATGTTTTATGCCAATTTCGAATGGTTAATTACTCAATTCCGAAGGCACTAGATAAAATGAGAGACTAGATAGAATAGGCAGGATAACAATTTTTTGGTTATCAATGGTTCACGCTGTTACATGTTGCCCAACGTGATTCAAGCTCAGTGAATAGGCCCTATGGCCTCGGTTGGTTTGGCGCTCTTGGGGTCTCTTTTCCCTTTTCACAGCCACTACCAAAGTGCACCCCAACCATCGAGCCCCTACTAGTCGAATTGGAAATACGGCCAAGAGGTTTACTTTTGCAACAGTATTGCAACCAAAAGTTTATCCGATGCACCAGCCCCCCACTCCCGTTCACATCGTTACCGGCTTTCTTGGGGCGGGAAAAACGACCTTTCTCAACCACTGGATCCAGGCCAGCCCCGACGAGCGCATCATGGTGCTCGAAAACGAGGTGGGGGCAGTCAACCTCGATAGCCAGTGGATTAGCGGCACCTTTGCCCCGCCGGTAGAACTCACGGCGGGCTGCCTGTGCTGCTCGCTCAATCGGGAACTGATCGAGATGCTCGAAGACTTGAGCCGACAGCGCGCGGACTTTGACCGGCTGGTGATCGAGACCACTGGCGTGGCCGACCCGGAGTCGCTGGCTTCGCCATTCTTGACGATGAGCTATCTGGAGCGGCACTTCAAGCTGCAAAATGTGCTCTGCCTGGTAGATGCGGGTAACTTCGAATATTGGCTCAGCCAGGCAGAAGAGGCACGTCGGCAAGTGGCCTTTGCGGATGCGCTGCTGATCAACAAGACCGACACCCTCGCCCCCGATCAGGTGGCAGAAGTAGTCCAACTGGTCAACGCCGTGAATCCTCAGGCGAAGGTGTGGACGGGCACCCAGGGGGTATTTCCGGTGGCGTCGCTCCGGGAGCTGCATAGCTTCGAGGGGGAAGGCGCTGTGGCGCAGCAGCGTCAGGTAGCCGCTGATCATCGCAGCGAAAACCATGGCATCAGCACTTTTACCCTCACCTTTGACCGACCCTTTGATTTGCGGGGCTTGAGTCAAACCCTCATGCAGTTGCTCACCATCAATCGACACCAGATCTACCGGATCAAGGGCATCCTCAACGCCCATGATTATCCCATTCAAGTAATCCTACAATCGGTGTATCGCAACTTCATGCTGACCGACGGAATGTCCTGGCCCGAGCATGAAGCCCGGCAAAGCAAGGTGGTGATCATTGGCAAAAAGTTGAAAAAAGAGGCCCTGCAAAAGGTCTTTGCTCGGCATCTGATGAAGTGAAGTCCATTAGCTGCGGCCACTGAGGGCACCAATAAGATGAGCTGGTGAGGCATCGCAGGCCGAAACTGTACCTTATTCCCCCTGTGCTCCTCTCACACGGGTGAGAGATTTGCATGTCATGGCGCGTAGATTTTACGGATTTTGCAGAGCGTTCCATCTCTACTGTCCATCCCTACTGCTCCTATTTCCCCGATGGCCCTTCTTTCCCCCTTATGGCCCCGATGGCCCCTTTCGCGTAACTATTTTTTAATCCATCCTACCTGCCTATTTTTAGGCCGTTATGCAACGACCACATATCATCGACGAAGCGGTTCGGTTACGGCAAGCCATTATCGGGGCTTTTTTCTTCATGCTGCTGGGCACAGCCATGGAGCTGTATCTGCTCGACCACTACGAAGACGCGCTGCAACTCATTCCGCTGCTGTGTATCGGGATGTCGCTGATCATGGTGGTCATCCTCTTGGTGAAGCCAACGGTCTGGGTAATCCGCGCCTTTCAGCTCTGGCTGAGCCTCACCGCCCTCAGCGGGGTGTGGGGGGCGTTTTTGCATTTGCAAGCCAACTATGAATTCGAGCGCGAAATGAAGCCCACCGCCAGTAGTTGGCAGGCTTTGCAAGAAAGCCTGGCGGGAGCCTTGCCCACCCTGGCCCCCGGCAGCATGATCGTGCTGGCTCTGATCGGATACGCATGTTTACTTCTTATCAAACCAACGCAATGAACGCATTCGTCAAATTTATTCTACTATGGGCCTGGCTGGTCTTCGCTCTGACGGCTTGTCAGGCTCCTGCCGAACAAGAACAGGCTGACTCAGCAAGTGCGCCCGAGGCCAGCACTGAGCAGCCTGAGGCCGCAGAGCCTGCGGCCGTGCTCAACGCCAACCTCGCCACCGAGCAAGACCTCAGCGGCCTGGGACTTTCTCCCGACATGGTCAAAACGCTCATGGATGCCCGCCCCTTCCTGACCATGCAGGACCTGGATGCCCTGCTGGGCGAAGCCCTAGACAAGGCCACCTTGTACCAGCGCCTGTTTGTCCCCCTCAACCTCAACACCACCCCCGAGGAAAATTTCAAGATGATTCCCGGCGTGGGCGACCGCATGGCCCATGAATTCGAGGAATACCGCCCCTACCTCAGCATTCAGCAATTTCGCCGTGAAATCGGTAAGTACGTGGATGAGGTCGAGGTAGCCCGCTACGAGCAGTACGTTTTTGTGCCGGTGGAGCTGAACCGTGCCTCCGAGGCCGACATCAAAGCCCTGCCCGGCGTGGGCAACCGCATGGCGCACGAATTCGAAGAATACCGCCCCTACACCAGCCTGGCGCAGTTTGAGCGGGAAATCGGGAAGTACGTAGATGACAAAGAGCTGGCGCGGCTAAAGCGCCTGGTGTATTTGGCGGAGTGAAGCTTCTTAGACGTTAGACACAGCCCATCCGCAAGAGGCCGTCGGTGACGCTGCTGCACGGGTAGTGAAACAGTGGCGACTGGCTCGGCCTCACTACGCTGCAGGCCAACTGGTCAGAACCTAGTCATTGGTTTCGTGGTTCAAAGGCTCTATCAAGCCTGGGGAAGGGTATCCCGCATACCGTATCCCCTATTCCGCATACCTTATCCCGCATTCCGCTCTTTCACCCAAAGGCGTCAGCTTCCATCCTCTCCCATCAAGTTTCTCAGCGCCGCCTGATACGCCTCCGCTTCGAAGATCGCCCGCCCGGGAATGGCGAAGCCCGCCACCACCTCGCTGCGCAGCGTCCCCTTGACGGTCAGCGGCTCTACCGGTTCGTAGCGATGCAGATCGAGGTCGAGGGTGTAGGTCTCCACCGTCTGCGGCAGGGGATCGACGATCCAGTATTCCTGTACACCATGCGCAGCATAGTCTTCGAACTTGATGCCGCGGTCGCGCGCCTCGGTGCTCTGCGACAACACTTCCACCACCAAATCCGGCGCGGGATGCTGCATGGTGTCATCGTTGAAGGTATCAGCCTTGACAGGCTTCCAATAGCAAATGTCCGGCTCGTAGTCGTTGCGAGTCAGGGCCACCAGGGCTTTTTCGGTGTGCACCACCCCGCTTCCCTTCATGCCGACATACACTTCGAGCAGGGTAAACAGGCGTTGACTGGCAAATAGATGCCGCCCTTTGGTAGGCGAATGCATCACGATCTCACCGTTGATGAACTCCGCCTTGACCTCAGGTGTGAGCCAGGCATAGAAGGCCTGCCGCTGCTGCTGCTCATCGGCGAGCTGCGCTTGCACCCGGTCGATCAGGAGCTTGAGATCGGGGGCTTGGAGGAGCTGATGGTATAGAGAGATGGCCATAAATCCCAGGTTTGCTCTCCAAGATAGCAAATATTGGGGGGGAGGACCAGAGCAAGTTGCCCCAATGGCCGCTGCGTGAATCAACCGGAAGGTTTCATCCACCCTACCTTCATCGTATCCCGCATACCGTATCCCCTATTCCGCATACCGTATCTCGCATACCGTATCCCGTATCCCGTATCCCGCTCTTTCACCCAAAGGCGTCAGCTTCCATCCTCCCCCATCAACTCTCTCAGCGCTGCCTGATACGCCTCTGCTTCGAAGATGGCCCGCACGGGAATGGCGAAGCCGACCACCACCTCGCTGCGTAGCGTCCCCTTGACGGTCAGCGGCTCCACTGGTTCGTAGCGATGCAGGTCAGGGTCGAGGGTGTAGGTCTCCACCGTCTGCGCCAGGGGATCGACGATCCAGTATTCCTGTACACCATGCGCGGCATAGTCTTCGAACGTGATGCCGCGGTCGCGCGCCTCGGTGCTCTGCGACAACACTTCCACCACCAAATCCGGCGCGGGATGCTGCATGGTGTCATCGTTGAAGGTATCAGCCTTGACAGGCTTCCAATAGCAAATGTCCGGCTCGTAGTCGTTGCGAGTCAGGGCCACCAGGGCTTTTTCGGTGTGCACCACCCCGCTTCCCTTCATGCCGACATACACTTCGAGCAGGGTAAACAGGCGTTGACTGGCAAATAGATGCCGCCCTTTGGTAGGCGAATGCATCACGATCTCACCGTTGATGAACTCCGCCTTGACCTCAGGTGTGAGCCAGGCATAGAAGGCCTGCCGCTGCTGCTGCTCATCGGCGAGCTGCGCTTGCACCCGGTCGATCAGGAGCTTGAGATCGGGGGCTTGGAGGAGCTGCTGGTATAGAGAGATGGCCATAAATTCCAGATTTGCCCTTTAAGATAGCAAATATTGGGGGGTAGGGCCAGAGCAAGGTGCCCCAATGGCCGCTGCGTGAATCAACCGGAAGGTTTCATCCACCCTCCCTCAGCCGCTGTGCGGTCAGGCTTCCGCAGAACACGGCAGGAGGTAATTCATCTCATCGGTTTTCGATGGAGATACCGCAGTCGGGCCCTTACTGACCAGCCGTCCGCCATCCGCTCGGGAATGGCCCAGCATTCGGCTTGCCATGCCGTACAGCGAGGTTGGCTTGCAGTGAGCGCAAAACGACAGGCAATCATGTTGCAAATGCAGCCCCTATTTGGTTAATTGCAACAATGTTGCAAAATACCCTCATCAAAGCGTTCCATCGCTGGGCTTGGGCAGGCATTGCCCTGCTGCTAGCTGTATGGGTGCAACCTTGCCGCCATGCACCAGGTGAGGCATGCTACTGGCGTACCGACGCTGGTTTGCCAGTGCGTGCCTTTGGCTGGTACCGCAGCCAAGCCGCCTCGGATACGCTCTCTCCTCGACTACCTTCGACCATCGATCAACCATCTGCCTATGATTCGCTACCTGATCGCCCTAAGCCTTTGGTTGCTGATCGCCTGTCAGGGCGATGAGCCTGATCCGCAGCTGACAGAAGCTTTTGCTGCGCATCAGTTGGCGTTGCGCACCCACGATTCGCTGCGGCATGAGTTGGAGACGCTGCCAACCCAGTCCCTGACGACAGCACAGCAGCAGGAGTTGACGCGCCTACAGCAGGCGCGTCAACAGTGGCAAACCAATTTGGTAGAAGTGCCTGGCTTTGAACATGCAGAGGAGCACAGCCACGATCATCAGCATGATCATGCGACTGATGCCCTGCAAGGGTTGCCGCCTGCCGAGATATTATCTGTGCAACAGGCGCTCGTGCAGGAAGTGCAACGGCTCCTCGATGATGCGCGGCGGTTGTTGGTAAAGATTGAGCAGACATCCTCTACCTCTCAGTGATATGAAAAGTTGGTTGATCGTCCTTTTGGGACTGTGGAGCAATGGAGCTTGGGCGCAGATCGCGGTTGACTGGCCTCAACTGAGCGAAGTGCGCTTTGTCCAGCAGCTAGATTTGCGCAGCGGCTATGTGGTGCAGCGGCCCCGTTTTCCCAAAGCGATCAAAGCGTTGGAAGGCCAGGAGATCGAAATCAGTGGCTACATCCTGCCGCTGGACGTAGAGGGCGAGGTCTATACGCTCTCGCGCTATCCCTATGCGGCCTGCTTTTTCTGCGGGGGAGCCGGGCTGGAATCGGTGATGGATGTCTGGTTTGCCGACCTGGACCAGCGCTATCGCCTGGATCAGCAGGTGAAGCTGCAGGGCACCCTACGCCTAAGCGATAGCGGAGACGGACTAATTTATCTGTTGGAGGAGGCGGAGGAGGTGGAGTGATGAGCTTGGGGAAGAATGGCTTTTTATGGCAACACTTCCACCGTAAACCTTTCCCGTTCGCTCTCATTATTAATGCCATCAAAAGCTGAGAGCACAAATTCGTAGCTGCCGGTAGAGAGGGTACGAGGAATTTCGAAGGAGAAGTCAAAATTTACTCGGTCTCCTTGGCTTTCCGGCCATTTGATGCGGGTAGCCTCTAAGAGATTATCGCTATCCATTCGCTTATAAGTAAGCACCAACCCTCCATTCCCGCCTTCTCCCAATGAATAATTGTCAGTTACGTTGCCAGTGAACCGCAGCTTTTCTTCCCGGGCGAGGCTGAATTCACTTTCGACTGGCGTATTCACGGCCAACTGAGGTGCCACCGTATCGATGGTATTGACGAGGCGTAGGTCATAATAGTTGGCGAAAGGACTCTCATTGCCTGCCGCATCAATCACCTGTACATGAAAATGATAAGCCCCGGCAGTCACATTTACAGGGACTGGAAGGCTACGGCTGACCCGCTGCTCGGTGCCGTTGAGGTCGACGACCTCCAGCACTGACCAGTCTTCCGTCTGGCTCCGAGCGTGGCCGTGGCAATCAAAGTTGTGGTGAATGTCGACTTTGTACTGGGATAAGTCCTCATTATCCCGAAAAATGAACTCGAAGTCCAACGACTGACCATTGGCTAGAAAGAATACCTGGGGCACCGTCGCCCCACAAATCTCGCCTTCGCGCGGGGCCGGGTCAAAAAGGATCAGCTCAGCGGAAGGCGGTACGACATCCACTTCACGCTTACAGCCAGACCAGGGCATGATGCTGATCAATAGGAAGCTGATTAAGAGCCAGTGGGCACGCTTAGGACTAGAGAATGGATGCATAAAATTGGTTCTTGAAGTTGAGATCAACTTGCGAAAAGGACACCTCCTATTGAGCGGCCTCAGAAGACCACTGACAACTGCGCTGTTTGCGCCAGTTGAGGAGGTGGCTCAAGGCCACCATTATTCCTCCAGAGATGGTGCCGGGGGGTTCCCAGGTGCCGCCGATCCATCGGCCCAGGGCGATCAGCCCAAAGCCAAAGACTGCCAGCGCCAGCGGCTGCCAGGCGCGATGTACGCGCCAGCCACGGCCCAGGGCCCAAACGGCTAATACCGCTGCCAGAGCGATAAGCGCCGGTTCTAACCAAGGCATACCCGAACCCAGGCTACTGGCAAAGGCAGGCAAACTCAGTAGGATCGGCCAGGTCAGGCAGTGTATGGCACATAGAGTAGAGGCCACAAAGCCCGCCAGATCCCAGTGCCAGGAAAAAAATTGAGCCGAAGATTTCATACGAAGGGTTGTTTTTGCAACAATGTTGCAAGAAAGGAATATCTGTTTATTTTTACAACACGATTGCATTTTCATCGCTTATCCTCCCTCCCATGAACCGCGAAACCTTCCTGCACCAAGCCAACCTGGGCTTGCTCGG